>JBIKQC010000381.1:0-4944 GCA_044349855.1 Saprospira sp. | reverse complement strand
TTTATATCCGCCTTGATCATTTCTCTCAAATTATTGATACTGTCAGCATGACTATATTTTTCAAATTCAGGATTTTGAACTAATTCAGCCAGAAAAGGAGCTTCAATGACCAAAAGTTCATTTTTTTCTGCTTCAGTAATTGAGTCAAATACCAAATCCTGTTTTTTTAGCCATTCATTGAAAGCGCCTCTCAATTCCTTCGTTTTTTTATCAATCTCATTTTTAAAAGTAGTAATGTCATTGATTAATATTTGCATCAGTTTATTTTGTATTTTGCTGAATTCTTTACCATCCTGAATAAGTCTTTTCTTCATGGTGTTAATCCAACCAAGTTTTTTTCTCCAATTTTTTAACTCTACGGTGAAATTTGGAAAAATATAAACTCTATAAATATAGGGCATTAAAAAAAATGGTATGATAAAAAGTACTTGAAAAAGGAGGGTGATTGACCATGTAGAATTTAGCCAAATATCGTCTGTAACCCATTTTTTTGAATTGGGAATTAGGTTGATGGCGACAAAAGCAATTACTGCACACAGTGCAAAAGAAAATAAAGTTGGCAAATAACTAAGTTGATTATTTATTTTCACGTTTACTTTTGGCGGCTCCGTATTTGTAGACAGACTCAGTGTAGGAATGACCCAATTTAGCAATAAGTGATATTCAGCAGGCAATAAATCCTTTTCTGACAGTCTGCCGGTAGGGATGACAGTTATGGCTGACGGTCTTCTGTATCTCTTTGCTGCAGTTCCTCTTTTAAGCATCAGTCTTTGGAAATGTAATTTCAACTTTTCATCTCCGAAAATATTAACAAGTACCAAACACCATTCTTCGGCGATTGGCCTCAAATTTGGATTTTTGTGGCCCATGGCAAACCCCTTCAAAAACAGTTCCTTTAACTCAGCAGGCAAATTGTTGTAAGCATTGTGTGGCGGAGGAATGACACTTAACAATATTTTTTTCTCAGGATGATGCACAAAGAAACCTTCCCTAATCCTTTCATGTAGGGAAACCAATTGATCAAAAGGCGGTTTTGAAGAAGCTGCAAAAGGGTGAATGCCAAAGAGTAGGCGATAGAAAATGACCATCATTGAAAAAAGGTCCCAAGAAGCATCTATGGCATCATTTTCATGATCTCTTGCAGTTCTGTAACTTTCGGGGGGCGTATATTCCGGTGTTGAAACCGGAGCAGGAAAGCGTACCAATCCGTTTTGAACTACCTCTACCGAGTCCATATCAACCAATGAAAGCAGACCATTGGACTGAACAATTATATTATCAGGTTTTAAATCTACCAGCACATAGTTTTCAGTGCTGTGTAGTCTGTATAAGGCAACTGCAAGATTGAAACAAAGTCGCAGTCGCAGATTAAAGGACTCCTCATTTTTATGATCGAAACGTTTCCAATCCTTTGTCAGATGTTTGGGCAGTTTTGGCCCTGTAAGTACCTCCAATTTTTCGCCCTTTACAAAGGGCATGATAAATCCTACAAATTCTTTTTGTTCATTCAATAAAATGTCATGTACCCAAATAAAGGTTGGGTGTTCAGTTTCAGCTTGTAAATCCGGCGAATTTTTATATAAAAAATCCAGTTTTTTATAGCGTTGCGCCGATAACTTTAAAGGATGGTACAGTTTGGCTACGAAGCCTTGTAAATTGAAGGGAGACAATATTTTATGCAAATTACCCTCTCCACCTCCGGCAAATGGTTTGTCTGAGATTTTTATTTTATCCTTGGCGTATTTGAGGTAGAGATTCATTCAAATTGATGTGATAATGTGATGATATTGTCACAAGTGACTAGACAAGTTGTGATAATGTGATAATATGATGATTTACCTAGACTATTAACCACTAACCATCTGACAATCCTAAATCTAATATCTGATAATCTTATATCTTATATCTGATAATCTGTAATAGATGAAATAAAAAAAGGAAAGAAGAAAGTCATCCTTGCTTCACAGCATCTGAAAACCAGCTTCTTTCCTTATTTATGGATAATCTTCAAGACTATTTTTATTTATCAGTACGCTGTGGAATATCAGGCCCGTCTGGACTATCAAACATTGGAGTACCTTTGAAATCATAACCCAAAACTACCTCTGTTGCGCCAACACTATAGTTTTGAAACTTAGCAGTTGACAAGTCAAAGGAAATTAGCAAAGGAATCTGATTGTCGAAGACAAATTTTGTTTGGAAGGAGAGAAAACCTGGACTGCGGTAGAAAACACCAAATGCCAACTGATCATTTAAAAGTCTCAGCGTCACGCCGCCATCAATTTGAGGTCGTGGACCTTTTACATATTTCATCATCACTGAAGGTTCTATAATCATCTTCTTTTCAGGAATTCTAAACTTATAACCACCAGTCAGGAAGTAATGACGATAGCCTTTCCCCAATGGATCGCGACCTGTAGGATTAGCGCCGAAGTCAATTTTTGTTTGGATCAAGTTTGGTGCTGAAAAACCTACGTAATAATCACGGCTGTAAAAATACAAACCAAATTCAGCATCTCCGCCCCATACAGCTTCTGAAGCATTGGCAACAGCAGCGTCATTGTCCTGTAAAAAAGTAATCGTGCGGGTATTGATGCTATTGCGAACCAAACGGCCTGCAGCACCAATAGAAAGACGCATTTCTTCGCCAAGCGGAATATGGAAAGCATAAGAACCTTTCATACCTATACGAACTGAGGGGCCCGTGATGTCAGAAAAAATTAAACCGCCAACGCCATGAACATCTTTGATCATTCCCTGATAACTAACACCAAAAGTCTTTGGAGCACCGGGAAATGAAACCCACTGCCAACGGTGAAAAAGATTGATGCCATGCGTGCCTCTTGAACCGGCAACTGCTGGATTAATCAGAAATGTATTGTTCATATACTGAGCAAACAGGGGTTCCTGTTGTGCCTGCACGGACTGAATAAACAGAAGTACTGCGAATATGGATAATAATTGTTTCATATCTTTTAATATTTAAAAGAGAATAAAGCATTGTGCTAATTTTCCCTAATATGTTCTATAAGTTGATTATGACAAAAGAATTTGTGGGGAGGATTTTAGCCCTCCCCGAGCTTTTTATCTTATTATAGTGACCGTTCCTTTGTAAATAATTGGATTGGTATACATGGGATAAGTTACTTTCAGCACATAGTAGTAAGTAGCATCCGGCAAATCCTGATTGGTTTGGAAATGACTACCGTTCCAACTATTGTCATAATTATCTTTCATATAAACCATCTGCCCCCAACGGTTATAGACTTCCAAATCACCGGGTAAGAGACCCAAACAGGGGATAACCCAAAGATCATTGACTCCGTCAGCATTTGGTGTGAAACCTGCATGATCGGGAACACAGGCACCTACGCGTACCAATACACTGTCGCTGTCTGCACAATCATTGGCATCGCGTACCTGAAGTACATATGTTGTTGTCTGAATAGGCAACGTAAAGGTATTTGCCGCTGTAGGATTATTGATAGAACCCAGCGGAGACCAAGCATAGCTTGTAATATTTCCTGTTGAGTTGCTGCCAATAAGCTGTGCAGGTTCGCCAATCATTACTTCAAAAGTGACATCTGTTTGCGCAATTGCATTGACCGAAACGAATGTTGCACCCAAGGTATCAAATCCGCAACCGAGGCCATCATTCAAAATTATCTGCCAAACATCACCATCCTGAAGATTCAATACATAAGAACCAGTACCGCCTACAGCAGCAATGTTCTCAGTTGTTGTAAGGCCATTGATCGTAATATCAGCGGTATAACCGTTGTTTATGCCGCCCAAGCCGGGTAGTCCGCCTGTGAAATCAAGGTTAAGCATTGCTGTGCCATTTCCATCACAATCATAGCTGATGCTGTCGCTTCCGCCATTGATCATCACATTGGTATATCCAACTCCATTACAGATATTGGAACAGTTGGTTGCATTCCAAATAAAGGTATCGGAAATACTTACTGTACAGTTCTGACCGTCATTGACAAAAATCTGCCAAATGTCTCCGTCACCTACAGTGATAACATAAGTTGAAGAATCACCTATTGTTCCGGCAACCGGAGTTTGATAAACATTGCCACCGGTTGTAAGACCCATTACTGTAAGGATGTAATTTGATCCGTCAGTAGCAGGGTTTCCGCCTGACATTGACAGGGTAAATTGCGCAGTTCCATTCACGTCACAGGTGTAGCCGGAAACATTGAGTCCGATAGGATTAAAGTTTACCGTTCCAATTGCGGTATCGGCACAGGTATTAGCATCTGTGATAATTACCTGCCAGTTGTCGCCTGCATTTGTGTTGAAACTATAGTTGCCCAAACCTGAAGTGAAAGTACCGTTTTCACCGGCAATTGTTGAACCACTGACAGCTACACTGTAAGTGCCGCCGCTTGTTGCAGGTACGCCACCGCTGAAGAAGAGTGTTACAGTAGCCGTTCCGTCAGCATTGCATTCATAAGCTGAAGAATCTACCGGATCCGGACTGATAACAACAGGAACCAATTGGCAGAGATTTGGACAGTTGGTCAGGTTGAAAGCATAAGTTCCACTAATCGTATCAGAACAGCCATAAGCGTCCAGAACAATTGCAGTCCAGCTGTCGCCGTCATTCACGAGGAAGGAAATCAATCCTGTACTTCCGATTGAACCTTGAACCTGAGCATTGTTAAAGGTCTGTCCGATAACAGTTGAACCGTTAACACTTACAGAATAGTTTGAACCGTCAATAGAAGGTAAACCGCCGCCCATTGTCAGTTCTACCAGTGCTGATCCGTCTGAAAGACAGTTATAGCCTGAAGTTGTGACTATCGGATTCAAATTACAGAAATCAGGACAGTTGACCAAATTATAAGTAAAGATAGCAGTAGTAGAATCAGTACAACCGCTTGTATCAGTTACAACAACTGTCCATGTATCACCATCACGAACTGTGAAGCTAAA
>JBIKQC010000378.1:0-5026 GCA_044349855.1 Saprospira sp. | reverse complement strand
GAATGGAGGAAAAGTAGAGGCTGCTTCACAGCGTGAATACGGAAAAAAAGATTTGGCTGTCCGCCCGCATGCTATCTTTACGCATGTACCGACACAGACAACCTGTTGGATGAGCCATACCTATCATGTAGCCAATTTGCCTGAGGGTTATAAAACAATTGCCAGCACTGATACCTGCCATAATGCAGCTTATGCCAATGATGTAAAAAGAATCTATGGCTTCCAATATCACCCCGAGGTGATGCACACTCCCGAAGGCACCCGCATGCTGAAGAACTTTTTATATGAAATCTGCAATTGCCGTGGTGACTGGAAGATGAGCAGCCTGATGGAGGAGTCAATTGCCGGATTGCGTGCTCAAATCGGCGACAGAAAAGTGCTTTGCGCACTTTCGGGCGGAGTTGATTCATCCGTTGCCGCTATGTTGATTCATCGCGCTGTAGGAAAACAGCTGACCTGTGTGTTTGTTGATAACGGCCTGCTGCGCAAAGACGAAGCCCGTCTGGTTGTGGAGGTTTTCGGACACCAATTCGACCTGAATCTGATTGCCGTAGATGCCCGTCAACAGTTTCTGGATAAATTGGCAGGAATTACCGAACCCGAAGCTAAACGCAAAGCCATCGGCGAAACTTTTATCCGCGTTTTTGAACAGGAATCAAAAAAATTGGGCGATATAGAATTATTGGTTCAGGGAACTATTTATCCCGATGTAATTGAAAGCGGTGCCGGACATTCTGCGGTGATAAAAAGTCACCACAATGTTGGCGGTCTGCCAGATAATATGACATTCACCGGCATTATTGAGCCGCTGCGCAATCTCTTCAAAGATGAGGTTCGTGCCTTGGGCCGCGAGTTGGGTCTTCCTTCTCATGTGGTTGACCGTCAGCCTTTCCCGGGCCCGGGACTTGGAATTCGAGTGATAGGAGAAGTAACCGAGGACAAACTCGAGATTTTGCGCGAAGCAGACTGGGTTTTCCGCGACGAAATTGCAAAATCAGGCCTCGAAAAAGAAATTTGGCAATATTTTGCAGTACTTACCGGCATCAGAACCGTAGGTGTAATGGGCGATGAACGCACTTACAGCTACACTATAGGTCTGCGCGCTGTGACAAGTGTCGATGGCATGACGGCCGACTGGGCCAGAATTCCGATGGATGTTTTGGAGCGCATTTCCAACCGTATTGTGAATGAGGTAAAGCATGTTAACCGCATTGTTTACGATATTACTTCAAAACCGCCTGCTACTATTGAGTGGGAATAAAAAAAGAACTGAGTAGAGAGTAAACTACGGAATTTATAATAACAAAGGCCGTCCAAAAATCTGGACGGCCTTTGTTATTTGTAAATTACCGCAAAATAATGGGAAATCATCTACTATTCAACAGTTGCCAAACCCGGCAATAAATCAGCCAAAATTGGCTTGAGCCCGCTAAGGAAAAATTCCACGGCAATCACCATCACAATCAGACCCATGAGGCGCAGCATTACCTTGTTGCCCGTTTCACCCAGAATCTTGGAAATAACTGCCCCTGCTGCAAAAACCAAATAAGTAATCAATAACACCAGTGCAATAATGCTGATGAGGATTATTTTTTTGGTAAAACTGTCCGCATCCTGCATCATAACAATAGAATTGGTGATCGCACCCGGACCGCAGATCATCGGAATCGCCAATGGCGTAATGGAGATGTCTGTCACATAAGATTTCACCTCATCTTCCTGCACCTTTACGCGACCCAGACGGGCCTGCAGCATATCGGAACCCATTTGAAAAAAGATAATACCGCCGACAATTCGGAAAGCATTGGCAGAAATGCCGAAAAAAGAGAAGAGCAGCTGTCCTGAAAATGCAAAGGCCATCATCGTAAGAAAAGCGGCTATGACAGCTTTTCGAGCAGTCAGACGCTGCTGTTTGGGTGTCAGCTCACCGGTCATAGTCATAAACACCGGCATGGTGCTCAAGGGATTGATGATCGAAAAATAGGAGGTAAAAACGAGGAGGGCGAATGCTAAATTTTCGTTCATCTTTAAAAGTTTTAATTTTGTCTTTCTGTTTAATTTGCAGTGTAAAATTAGTACTTAAGTTATTTATAGTAGAAAATAAATCTATATTTTATGAAATTGCAGAAAACAAAACTATTTTAGGATTATTATTTACAACAATCATCTTTTTTAGTGTTGAAAGCGGTTCTAAAACAGAAAAAAAACCTTTATTGATGGACGAAATCGACAAAAAGATCCTACAGCTCTTGCAGGAAAATGCAAAGCTGACAAACAAGGAAATCGCAGATAAATTGGGGCTTTCGGTGACGCCGGTGTATGAAAGGATTAAAAGATTGGAAAAGCGTCAGTTCATAAAGGCTTATGTTGCAATTGTCGACCGAAAAAAAGTGGAAAAGGGGCTGATGGCTTTTCTATCTGTCTCCCTGAAAGAGCATTCGCAAAAGGCGCTGATCAACTTTCAGCAGGAGATAATGCTCTTCCCTAAAGTGACAGAATGTTATCATATTGCCGGTCAGTACGACTTTTTATTGAAAATCCTGGTCAAGGATATGCAGGATTATCACGATTTTACGTTCAACCGTCTGGCCTCGCTGGACAATATCGCGCATGTTCAGACAGACTTTGTGATGAACGATCTGAAATATTCTACGGCCATCCCGATTGAGTAAAATTAAAAAAGCCGACTGATGAGCCGGCCTTGACATATATTTATTTTCTCTTTTTCATAAGGTAGAGATAGGTTTTTACATCTCCATCGGTAAAGCCGTAGGCTTCCACAAAATCATATCCGTTTTTGCTGAAAAAATTGAGCGCATCGATCATGGAGTTAAACTTAATGGTTTTACCTGCCGCATCTTTTACTTTCAAATCTTTTCCGCTCAGCATTTCGCCAAAGTCAACTTCCACGGTTACCTTAGTACTCATCAGGTTTTGGATGCCGACAATCTGCATATATTCGGCATCAACATCCTTGATAGGTTTGTCATTGATCGTCTGTGCTGCTAATGGCAGGCTAAACACTGCTGCTAAAAGTACTGTTGTGATGATGTTTCTCATGTTAATGGCTATTTTGTTGTATATTATCATTTTGATTTAGCAAATTCTGATACAAAGTAATTAAATTCATACCAATTTACATTTTTGTGCAGATTTTTTTGTTTGACATTAACAACCTATGAACAGTAAAGATATACTCAATGGATTATAATGAAAAAATAAAACTGCTGATTGATGCACCTTCACCCGAAAACAATTATCTCGCGCTTCAGCTGTTGATGAATCTGCTGCACTATTCTTTTGAAGAGGCTTATGCAAAACTTAAGCCTGAAAATCAGGATGATGAGCTCGTTAGATTGGCAATAGCCAATATACATATTGTCTATAAGGTAGATCTTCAGCGGATTATTTACGCGCCCTCATCATATGCCGATATTGTCCGCAATGTCATTTTCCGGGGGGAAGTCCTGCCCGATTTCAGCAAAAAATTATATGCAGATGATGACAGTATTCTGGGACTGGGGGAATTGGGTACGGTGGAGGAATTGCAGGAGATTAAAGATGATATAGCAGCACTCTGCGGATTGGTAAAACAGTTGTGGGGGTCGGCCGATTAAAAAATCTTGGCATTTTTTTTCATAAATTCCCTTGATGATTAGTATAAACCCTTATATTAGGTATAAATATGCAGCTTCAGGAAATTTACCAAAGGAAACGATAAAGCCTTTCAAAATGGAATTAGAAAAACAATTTACGGAGATAACACAGCTCATCGCTGCCGCCAAAGAGCGTGCCTATCAGGCTGTGAACAAGGAATTGGTATCCCTTTACTGGAATATTGGCGAATACGTCAGTCTGCAGGTCAATTCCAATATTTGGGGAAAATCGGTCGTGAAAGAATTGTCAGATTTTATCCAAAAAAAGGAGCCCAATGTCAAAGGTTTTTCGGCCCAAAACATTTGGCGGATGAAGCAGTTTTACGAAACTTATAAGGATAATGAAAAACTCGCCCCACTGGGGCGAGAAATCAGTTGGACACACCATAAATTGATAATGCCCTGTCAAACTGCGGAAGAAAGGGAGTTTTATATCCGACTGTCAATAAAAGAACGTTTATCAAAAAGAGAACTTGAAAGGCAGATCAATTCTTCCTACTTTGAAAGGGTTATGCTTGGAAACTCAAAACTCTCACCAATGCTGAGAGAATTACCGCAGGACATAATCAATACATTTAAAGATACTTACGTTTTAGAATTACTAAACCTTCCTGAAATACATCAGGAGTCTGACCTCAGAAAAGCCATTGCACAGAACATCACCAAATTTTTATTGGAATTTGGCCGTGACTTTGCCTTTATGGGCGAGGAATATCCGCTGCAGGTGGGCAATCAGGATTTTTCCATCGATCTGCTTTTTTACAACCGCGGCCTGAACTGTATGGTGGCAATTGAGCTTAAAATCGAGAAATTTAAGCCGGAACATCTTGGACAGCTCAATTTTTATTTGGAAGCATTGGATCGGGATGTAAAAAAAGAACATGAAAATCCAAGCATCGGCATTCTGCTCTGCAAGGGCAAGGATGATACCGTGGTGGAATATGCTATGAGCCGCAATCTGAGCCCCGCATTGATTGCCGATTATAAAACCAAATTGCCAGATAAGGCATTGCTAAAGGAAAGATGGGAACAAATTATTGAATCGCTGAAAGTAGAAAAATGAAGTGGTTGAGCTATTACTTTCCGTAGCAAAACAAATATGCTGATTATCAATTACTTATAAATAAATGGTACTAAATAGAAATCTTATATAAGAATTGATGAAACCCTGTCATTATATTTTTTACGGTGATTAATCTTCCTCATCCAAAAAGCGAATCTTTTTCTCATCGCTGATATTCATACTTGGAGTCCCCTTGTAGTCTTTTACTGTGCCTGTTATGCATACCTTTCTTCCTAAAAGTTCATTTTCAGGCGCATAAGAAAAGTTTTTGCTGTCTTTTTCCCAAATGGACACTGAAAATATCTGT
>JBIKQC010000379.1:0-5026 GCA_044349855.1 Saprospira sp. | reverse complement strand
AAGCAGTACTTTTAGAAACCTTGTTAATTTCCTGATATTCGTAGTTTGTTATACTTTTTTTTTCCTTTGTGTAAAGAACTGCTTTTATCTGTCTTTCATTAAGCCCTAAAGACTGAAGAAATTCGGGTGCGGTCATTGTATTATACTTAACTATGAACCCACTACGGCCATTTTAACCCAATAACTCTTTCTTTTACGCTTTCAAGATAAAATAAATTTGCAGTTGATGCGTTTTTGGTGTAATTTTGCACCAAATAAAAAAATTATGAGAAGACAAAGCATATCATTTACTGAGCCAAATGATGAATGGCTACAAAGCCAGATTGAAAGTAAGGAATTTTCAAGCAAAAGCGAATTGATTAATAATTTAATCAGGCAAGCCAGGCTTCAAGAGAAAGAAATCGACTGGATTAGATTAAAACTCGAAAAAGCTGAAAAAAGTGGCTTTACCAATGAAACTTCCGCACAAATATTAAAGCAGGCAAAAGACTTGCTCAATGAGTAAGTACAGACTAAGCGTTACGGCAAAAGAGGATTTGATAAGGATTTATCAGTATGGGCTTCAAAAATTTGGCGAAAAGCAAGCAGAAAAATATTTCCAGTCTTTTTTTGAATACTTTGGTATAATTGCAGAACGTCCTGAATCATTTGAATCAGTTGATTTTATTAAACATGGCTACAGACGTTGTGTTTGCGGTGTCGACAGCATTTACCTTAAAATGAATGAGGATATTGTTGAAATCATGGCCATTATTGGTAGGCAAGATTTAACACAATTGATTTAATATGCTTACCCATCTTTTCTTTTGGTTATGGCCGTAAAATTATTTTAAAAATAATTTGCGCAAAGTGACAAAAAAGGATGCTATTCGCAATAAATTTCAAATGCAGCGTTTGCATAGAAAATTATAATTTAACGATTAAGATAAATTGAATTTTTAATGATTTTGAGTCAATTCATCCTATGAAAATAATAAGCATCTATCTTAAAATCACCCTTTTAAGTCTTTTAACAATTGTATTAAATGCCCAAAACATCAGCGGCAACTTATCCATACTCGCCAATCAGAGCATCAAACTGGAAGGGTTTAAAGGCTTGAAAACCTATCCTATATCAAGCAGTACAATTGATGATAAGGGTAATTTTAAACTGACTTATGCAAAAACTGATTTTGGCGTTGGATATCTGATATCAGCAGATAACAAGCCCTATTTTGTCATTCTGAGCGGGGAAGATATTCGTATCGAAGGAGCGGCACTAAGCCAGGTAGAAAATTTAAAGCTAACAGAAGGAAAAGAAAACCAGGCCTTTGCCCGCTATGCAACAGAGCATCCACGTAGAGAACAGGCTTTGAGTGCTTGGAAATATCTGGAAAAAATATATCTTTTAGACTCTTTGTTTGCCCTGCAACAAGTTCCAAAATCTGCCATAGAAAAAGAGATGCGACGTATCAAAAAGGAGGATGAGGATTTCATCCTACAACTGGATCCAAAATCTTATGTGCAATGGTATCTGCCTACCCGCAGGCTCGTGAGCGATGTGTCTACGATTGCACAATACCGAACAGAGGAAATTCCCGCCACTATTGTCGCTTTCAGAAATTTGGATTATGCCGATGAGCGCCTATACCGCAGCGGCCTTTTTAGAGATGCCATTGAAAGTCATTTCTGGCTTTTGGAAAATTGTGGAAAATCGCTGGATTCTGTTTTTACAGAAATGAAAATTTCCATCGATGCCATCCTGCCAAAACTCATGAAAGATGAGAAAAAGATGAACGAAGTGACCGACTATCTTTTCGACCTGCTCGAAAGGCATAGCCTGTTTAAGGCATCGGAATATCTGGCATTGAAAGTCCTGAATGAGAGCAGCTGCACCATCGATAACAACCTTGCCAAACAGCTGGAAACCTATAGGGCTATGAAAAAGGGAAATATTGCTCCGGATATCATTTTTAATGGTGATATATTGAATGGAAATATTGTAAGTCAAACTGCAAAAAAACTTTCAGACATAAAAAGCAAGTATATACTTGTGGTTTTTGGTGCAGGCTGGTGCCAGAAATGCACAGAGGAACTGCCAAAAATTGCAGGACTGTACAGCAAATGGAAACAGGAAGGTCTTGAGGTAGTATATATTTCTTTAGATGAGAAAAAGGAGGACTTTAATGGCTTTGCATCCAAATTTCCTTTTCTTTCCTTCTGTGATTACAAAAAATGGGAAAGCCCAATAACAAACCAATACTATGTTTTTGGCACGCCTACCATGTTTCTGCTGGATTCAAATAGGGAAATCCTATTAAGACCAAATTCTGTACAGCAGATGGATGCTTGGGTAGATTGGTATTTTAAAAAGTAAGTTTTTAGATAAGCCTAGTTTATATTAAACCTAATAACTGTCACTGATGCCAACGGTTGTATCAGCAATGAAACAGTAACAATTAATCAGCCTCCGGTTGCGGTAAATATGACTGCTGCCAATAATTGGACCGCCACTTTGTTCCCTAATCCTACAGATAATCAGACCATAGTTTCAGTAGAATTGGGTACAATGAGCAATGTCCGAATCCGTCTGGTAAACAGTTTGGGACAAATCATTCAATCAGTAGAATACAGCGATGTAATGAGCATTCAGCATAACCTGAATGTATCTGAATTGCCCGCTGCAGTTTATATGGTTGAAATCTCTGCAAACGGTCAGTTGAAAACACAAAGTCTGGTTGTGACCCGTAAATAAGATTTACAGAAAATCTGATAAAAAAGTAAAGGAGTCGTCATTTGGTTGGCGGCTCCTTTTTTGTTGGCGTTCGTAGAATAGACTGTTTACTATTATTGATTTTATAATTGTACTTCACAGTATTTGTTGCGTCAGAAACTGATCAAAAAAGAGGATTTTTTTTGTATCTCCGGAATTAAAAAGAAAAGGCGCAACATCATCTGCCATGACCTGCATGTCAATCGTTTGGCAATGATTATGAATACGGGCTTTTAATTCCTTTTCGTCAGAAATTCCTGTTTTGAGTTCCAAAAACTGATAATCCGGTTTGACATTCAAACTTAAGAGATATACAATGTCGAAAAAATCGCGTCCCTTATTTCTTTTGCGATTCAATACAGCGTAGAATTTTTGAGCAAGCAGCAACGGGAGGGGCGCACAATTTATAGTTGTAAAAACATCGAATTTATTTATAAAATAGGGTTCAGGGTTGAACTGATAACCTTGGGCTTCAGTATCCAATTGGATAAGAATTTTTTCCTCCTGATATCCGGATAAACCAGACTGCATCAATAGTCCGGGAAATCTCACATAACAATGGAATGCATCTTTTTTTACATTTCTCAATTCGACTGTATAACCTAACAATTCAAGTTCTTTTTGAATATGCTGTCCCAAATCAGAAAATTCATCAAAGGAAAGATTGAAATTGTCAAAATCCAAATCCTCTGAAAATCTTTGATTCTGATGAACAATCCGTAGGCAAGTTCCACCAATAAAACAAAGTTTGGAAGCTAAAGAACCGGAAAATACAATCTCAAGAATTTTATATTGTAGATATTCTTTCAGTAAAAATCTATCAAAACGCCGTAAATTCTCCGGATAAAAACGTTTGATTTCGTCTAGCTCAAGCATACAGATATTTTTTTAACAGTTCGTATCTTTTGTTCAGTTGTTTGTTGTGAAACAATTGTAAGTAGTTTTCCATGCGATTGAAATTCAGTCCTTTCAAAATATTTATATTCCATCGAAATGCCTCAAAATCTTCAATAGAACTGATTTCTGAATGAAAATATAAGAAATCGAGAATGGCTTTCTCCGGAAAAGCTACCGATACAGTAAGTTTGTTTTTCACAATCAATTGGTATCCAAAAAACAACTCAGGCTTGACATGGCGATAAGAAAAATTTCCCAATATTGTTTCAAATTCAGTGGTATTCAGTGTACTCACACTCGTGAATGCGAAAACAGCTTCAGGAATAATTCCATAATAAGCAAGAACGGTTTCTAAGGAAAGATAAGATGGTGTATATATTTTATTGGCCGTAAAAAAAAGTGAACCCTCCTCTATCGGTCGATCTTTGAACCGATAAAAGCCCCTTTTAATGTTTTCTATATATCCTTTTTGCTGCCATTCCACAAATCTTCTACGGTCAAAGTTTGGGAATGCTTTCTGGATTTCCAAAATTGAAATCAAAGGAAAATCTGAAAATTTACTTTTGAACTGAATGTACATTATATCTGAATTTGTTGTTAAAAATAACAATTATCTAATATATAATGCAAAAAACTAGATTTTTTTTTATCCTCCAGGTAAAGTTATAGCAAAGACATGTAAAACCAAATGCATTCAAATAATTTGTTTCTAAACTTGCATTTGTCTTTTGCGAGGGTTATATTTGTAGAAATTATAACCCCAATTTACCCATGGCAAACGATTACGATAAAATTTTCAAGGAAAATATTGAAGCGATTTATCTGGCTTTCAGCAGGCGTTTTATCAAAAATGATTTTGAGAAAACAGAAGAATTAAGCACAGATATACAGAAAACCAATGAAAAGAAAACAGACTTTCTAAGGAAATTGTTATTTTCAAATTCCAAAGATAATTTTATTCTGCATATTGAAATTCAGTCGAAAGATGATTACAATATGGTTTACAGAATGCAGGAGTACCATGCAGTTCTTGTGCGAAAATACAAGATGAAAGTAGTTCAACTTGTATTTTATTTTGGCAAAGGAATTTCCAGGATGCAACATACTTATCATGATGGCAGAAATCATTTTTCATTTGAGTTGGTCAGTATACAGCAATATTCCTACAGGACATTTCTGGAAACTGATAAACCCGAAGAGCTTATTTTGGCAATTCTTGCAGATTTTGAAAAACTCGGCAAAGAAGAGATTGCCAAACTGATTTTTGATAGAGCTAAAGTGATCACCAATGAAACTTTTAGCATGGAAAAATTTGTTAATCAAATTGAAGTTTTGTCAAAACTTCGTAACTTAGACGACTTTATTCAACAATTTATC
>JBIKQC010000377.1:0-5038 GCA_044349855.1 Saprospira sp. | reverse complement strand
TTTGCTGCACACCCTTTGCATACCGAGGCTGTGGCCAATATCAAGGGCCGAGATGAAATTATGGTTACACTATGCTCTGTTTTGGCAGTTTTTTGGACCATGAAATCCATCAATTCCGGGCGTTGGATTCTTTATTTGGCGGGTGCTGTGGTTTCCTTCTTCGTTGCACTCTTCTCAAAAGAAAGTGCTATTCCTTTCCTGGTGATTATTCCTGCTGCCATTTACTTCTTCCAAAAAGAGGTAGCCCTTACTACTATTGCCATTCGTACAGCACCATTCTTTGTAGTTGTCCTTGTTTTTTGGTTTGGAATACGCAACCCAATTCTAAATCTGAACGGAATACCGAATGATGACCCTAAGAGCGAAAAGAAGTCAAATAAGCCGCCTACCGAGCTGATGAATAACCCATTTATGATGTTGAAAATAAAACCAAACGGTACCAAAGAATATGTGGAATGGGATGATAAAGAAAAATGTAAAGATTGTGCGACACTCAAATACGGTACAATTTTTTATACCTGGCTTGACTATCTTCGCCTGCTCGCTGTTCCCCATCCATTGACAAATGATTATTACCCCAGACATATCGGAGTAGATGTATTGGAACAACAACCAACAAAGGGGAATAACATTACTGAAATCATTAATGAAAAGGGCAAAAAAGTATATTTAAGGGATAATTTCCCATCAATGAAATCTCCTATTGTACTACTTTCATTGCTGATACATTTGCTCATGGCGGCTTTGGCAGTTTGGGGTCTCATGAAAAGAAAACCTTATGCCTTTGCCCTTATTTTCTATGCAGCAACTTTCTCGGTAGTATCAAACCTTTTCTTCCCAATCGGTACCCTTATGGCAGAACGCTTTATGTTTATGCCCTCTATAGCTTTCAGTATGTTATGTGCTATGGGATTGGTTCAGATGGCTGTAGATAAGGACAATACATTCAATTTAAACAAAGCTAAAATCCCATTGGCCATTTTTGCTGTTGTGACGCTGCTTTATTCCGTGAAAACTATCGATCGTAATTTTGATTGGTATGATGACTATACTTTGTTTACTGCCGATATTCCAACCTCCTTTACCAGTGCCAAACTAAACAATGCCGTTTCCGGTGTACTGCAGGAAAAAGCCAACAATGCATTGACGCCAACGCCAATGAAGGACAGTCTTTTCAAAAGGGCTTTGGTAAATTCAAGAAATGCCATAAATATTCACCCTACTTATAACAATGCCTGGCTGCTTTTTGGAAATGCAAATTATCATTTGGGCAGTTTACGGGAATTAGAGGCGGATAGTTTGAAAAAGTTGGGCAATCAGCAAGGTGCTGCCGCTAAATATAACGAAACGATGCAGTATTATAATGAGGCAATCAATGCTTTTAACGAGGTAAACCGCCTACGCCCGGATCATCCGGATGTACCGACAAACCTCACGGCTGCTTATCGCTCACGCGGTAAACTGTTTGGAGAAAAACTGGGCAATTTACCCGAAGCACTCAAAAATCTTGAAGCTTCAAACTCCTTTGCCAAGGATAAAGATGTAGAGGTTTTACGGCTTTTGGGCGTAGCCTACGGAATTAGCGGAATTATGAGCGCTCAGACCGGTAATGGTCAGGAAGCATTTAATAATCATTCAAAAGCCGTTAATGCTTTAGAAAAAGCGTTGAAGATTGCACCTAACTATGTTCCGACTATTTTTAATCTGGAAGTGGCTTATAGAGAAATGGCTAAACTGGATCAGGCTAACATACCCAAATACCTGAGCAGAGCAGATGAGTTAAATGCACTTTGGAAAAAAATTGAACCAGGTTACAATCCTACAGGACAACAGGCTGCTCAGCAAAAATAAATATTTTACAAAGGGGTGGGGTAACCACCCTTTTGTTTTAGTGGCATTAATTTTCTCCCGCAGACAAATGATAAATGAAAGCACCAATTATAAATCCTGTTTCTTCTATACCGCTTCAACTTCCGGAAATTCATATTTTGGAAAATGGCGTAACCTTATACGATCTGCGTTTGGGCAGTCAGGAAATTCTGAAAATTGAATGGCTTTTCGACGCCGGCCGCTGGTATGAAACAAAACAATTGGCTGCCCGGCTTACAGCACAACTGCTAAAAAGCGGCATTGCCAAATACAATGCCGATGAATTGGCCGATTTTTATGATTTCTATGGTGCTAAACTTAAAATCTACGATGATTTTGATAATGTTTGCATACGCCTTTACTGCCTTACCAAACACCTTTCCACCCTGCTGCCCATTTTAAGCAAAATGCTTTTGGAGCCTTTATTTGACGATAGAGAAATAGAACAGTTCTGTTCCAGAAACAAACAGACATTAAAATTGGACCTGCAGAAAAACGATGTATTGGCTTATCGCACTTTTACTGAATTGCTTTTTGGTTCTCAACATCCTTACGGTTATAACAGTGTTCCTGAATTTTATGACAATATCAAACGCGATGATTTAATTGCACACCACAAACGCTGCTATACAGGCAATGGCTGTAAAATATTTGTGAGCGGGAAAACAAGTGATGATATTCTTAAACTGATTGAGCATTATGCCCTGCAGATACCTTCCGGGCAGGAGAATATCATACCCGAGATCCCGGCATTTCCTTCAGAAGTTCCATTGATTTTCAGACAGGAAGCTGCCAAAACATCTGCTCAGGCCTCTCTGAGAATCGGTTGTCGAATGTTTGATAAAAAAGATCCTGATTTTAGCTCGTTTTATTTTGTAAATACCCTACTTGGCGGATATTTCGGTGCCCGTCTCATGCAGAATCTTCGCGAAGACAAAGGATATACCTACAGTATTTATTCTTCGATGGAAACAATGCGGCACGGCGGTTATTTTTATATTTATACTGATGTGAATTCTGATATAAAAGAAGCAGCACTTGCTGAAATTTATCATGAATTGAAACGTTTACAGGAAGAGCCTGTGGGCGAGGAAGAAATGAGTATGCTGAGAAATTATTCGCTGGGTATGTTCCTAAATACAGTTGATGGCGTTTTCAATGTATCTTCTGTTATTCGGGAATTGGCTGAAGAAGGACTGCCCTTCGACTTCTTCGAAGAAATGGTGGAGAAAACAAACAATATCACATCTGAAGAGGTTATGGTAATTGCCAATAAGTATCTGAACAGAGAAAATCTTTGCGAGGTAGTGGTGGGGTAATTTTTATGCTGATTTTGAATTTAACCGCAAAGAATTGAAGTTTTGTGCAAAGTTTTGTAGATACCTGATTTTGAAAGCAAAAAAGAGAATTCAAGTTAATAAGGACTTCCGATTATAATTTTTAATTATTATTAAGCTTTCCTTTATCGAACTATGTTTGAATGTTAAAAATATTGCACTTTGCTGATTAAAAATATTATTACAAAATTGTTAACAAGAAGCTACACATTATTGCTTTTTGCCATGTTTTCCTGCACTGTTGCTTTTGCGCAAAGTGTACAGGATCCATGTGCCCGTATTTTATCAGGTATTGGGCAGGATTCCCTTACCTGGTCGGCAACTCCCTGTGCCAATTTTGATGGATTTATTATTTTTGCAAGCCCCGATACCTTCTCTCCTCTGGTAGCAATTGACACTATCACAGACCCTGCTGCCAGAGGTTACCGCCATCCAAATCTGGGGGAAACTCCAAGAAATTACTACATTGCCCTGCTCTGTGGCGGTACTGTTGTTTCCACAAGCGGAATTGTCAGTAATCAAAGACCGGTTACACCCAATCTGCGCAGTGTGAGCATTATTAGTAACAAACCTTTTCTGAGCTGGTATGCAAGCCCAAGTCCTGAAGTAATCGGCTATCAGGTCTATAAAGAAAATCCTTACGGTTCAGGTAACTTTTTCCCTTATCCTGCCAATAATACAATCATCAACGGGTTGAATTTTGCTGATATAAGCAGCTCCAGCCTTTTGGTCAGGTACTCCATTGTTGCTATTAGCCACTGCAATGCAGGTTTATTGGGAGAGGGCAATGCTTTGGATGGTACAACCGGGCCACACAGTTCTATGTCTTTAACATTAAGTATTGACAGTTGTACAAGAGATATCATCCTCAATTGGAATGCTTATGAAAACTGGAAAGACGGCGTTGATTATTACATTATAAAAATGAGCATAAATGGCGGTCCTGCTCTGAATTTGGATTCTGTAAATGCAAACGCCTTTGTTTATACCAACGCCAATAATGGAGAAATACTGGAATTTTGGATTGAGGCCAGAGAGAAAAACATTATTAACAATGCAGTCAGTAATAAAGTAGCAGTTCCTGTCAACGTAAACCGCCCAATGGATTATCTTTACATCGCAGCTGTGAGCATAGATGCCGTTTTGCAAAAACCCGTCATTACCTGGCGATGGGATACAGATACAGATTTCAGATCGGCTTCCCTACAGCGCAAAAGCGACACATTGGCTGCCTGGGAAGATATTTTACCTATTAATACTATAGGTTCCGAAACAAATAACATCATTGATCTGAGTGCAAATACTGACAGTTTACGCTACTTATACCGTATTTCTTCGGTTGATGGCTGCGGTAATTCAATTGTAAGTACTATTGGGGCAAATATTTTGCTGCAGGGGGCAGCAAAAGAGGGTTTTGTCAACAGTCTTGTATGGACTCCGTTCTATTTGGAATATGCCGTTGCCAGAGAATATGAACTGCATAAGGTTATCAACAGCTCCGATTCACGCTTAGTTGTCCTTACTGAAACTGACAGTGCTTACAATGATCAGGTGAATTTAAACATTGCCGATGAATCAAACAGCTGTTACTACCTGTTGGCAGAAGGCGCAATAACTTTACCGGACAATCCGGCCAGATTCAGTTATTCCCGTTCCAATACCGTTTGCCTGAAACAGCAGGCAGTGCTGTGGTTTCCAAATGCTTTTGTACCCGGTGGAAAAAATAATACTTTCAAACCATTGGCCGGATTTGGCAGTACTTTGGAATCTTATTCCTTACAAATTTTCGACCGTTACGGTGCTTTGATATTTGAAACCAGGGATTTATCCAC
>JBIKQC010000026.1:0-18149 GCA_044349855.1 Saprospira sp. | reverse complement strand
GACGTATTTATCGACATGGTCTGCTACCGCAAACACGGTCATAACGAAGGTGATGATCCCCAATTCACACAACCGCAATTGTACAAATTGATCAAAGATCATCAGGATCCACGCACTATTTATGTCAATCAGCTTATTGCCCGCGGTGAGATTGAAGCGGCGTTGGCTGAAAAACTCGATAAAGAGTTCGACAGCTTCCTGCAGGAACGTTTCGACATGATCAAACAAAAGGCATTGCCTTATAAATTCCAGGAACCTGAACTGGCTTGGGAAAAACTAAAAAAAATAACTACTGCCGAAGACTACGAGCTTTCTCCTGATACAAACATCCCTTTGGAAACTGTTGAAGGGATTCTTACCCAAATGCAGACAATTCCTGACGGTTTCACCATGTTGCCCAAATTTAAAAGAATTTTGGATAATGTTGATAAACTGATGTCCGAGAAAAAATGTGACTGGTCAATGGCCGAACATTTGGCTTACGGATCTATCCTTTTAGACGGTCAGGATGTGCGCATGAGCGGTCAGGACGTAAAACGCGGTACTTTCTCACACAGAAATGCCGTTTTATACGATGCTGAAACCAACGAACAATACAACCGTCTCAATCACTTGGGCAAGGAACAGGGTGAATTCCGAATCTACAACTCTCTGCTTTCTGAATTTGCCGTTTTGGGATTTGAATATGGCTATTCATTAGCTACACCTGACAGTCTCGTTATTTGGGAAGCACAATTTGGCGACTTTGTCAATGGTGCCCAAACAATGATCGATCAGTTCATTAGTTCTTCCGAGAGCAAATGGGGCCGCATGAGCGGTTTGGTAATGCTGTTGCCGCATGGCTATGAAGGTCAGGGTCCGGAACATTCAAGTGCCCGCATGGAGCGATTCCTGCAATCCTGTGCCGAATACAACATGACAGTAGCTAATTGCACCACACCTGCCAACTTCTTCCACCTCATCCGTCGTCAGCTGGCTCGACCATTCCGCAAGCCGCTTATCGTGATGAGTCCAAAAAGCCTGTTCCGCCACAAACTCTGTGTTTCTGACTTTAGCAACTTCACAAAAGGCGGCTTCCAAGAACTTTACGACGATATGTCTGTTAATAATGCAGCTGATGTGAAAAAAGTACTTTTCTGTTCAGGCAAAATCTACTACGATCTGCTGGCGAAAAAAAATGCTGATAGCCGTAATGATATTGCAATCGTGCGTTTGGAACAACTTTATCCTTTCCCAAAAACACAGGTGGATGCAGTTATGAGCAAATACACAAATGCTAAATTCTGTTGGGTACAGGAAGAACCTTCCAACATGGGCGCATGGCAGTATGTTCTTGCCTTTAACCGCAAATTTAATCTAGACCTTATTGCACGCAAATCGAGTGCATCTCCGGCCACAGGTTACAAAAAATTGCATGCTACACAAACAGAGGAGATCTTATCAAAAGCATTTGCAACTGTTGAAGAGCAGGTTACTGCAATTTAAAATATAAACTGGGGAGAATACTCCAATTTACATATACCATCAATAGGCAGATTATCGGTATTACCGGCAATCTGCCTTACTGTAAAAAATGAACTCAAATCCTAAAATTTTCAAATTGAATAAATGTCTATAATTTTCGGGTTGCTAATTTTATTGGGCGTACTTTTTTTGATTGTGGTCATCCTAGGTTTTTTCCTGCCGGATTCCTGGAGAGTGGATAAAGCCACATTGGTGAATGCCGAATTGGAAGATATTTTCCCTTTTATCAATACGCTGAAGAGTTGGCAAGATTGGTCAGTCTGGAACAATGACAATGGAATAAACTTAGAATATTTCGGGCCATTGACCGGTCAGGGAGCTGTTCAGAACTGGAAAGGCAATCAGATAAACGGAAAACTGACAATAACAAAGTCGGAAGCCAATCATCTGCTTGAGTATAAACTTGAATTTGAAGAAGGGCGCTTTGTAGTCAGAGGCATCATTGTTTTGGAAACTACAATGCCCTCCTACACTCAGGTTGCCTGGCGTTCGGAACTGATTATGCCTAAAAACTTTAATCCGGTTTCCCGCTATCAGGCATATTTTCTTAAAAATTATTTCGATTCAAGTATGAATGAGAGTCTAATCGGACTTCAGTCAATTTTTGGAACTCCTGAGGAGGATTCAGAACTTGTTACGAATAGTGAAATTTAAGTTTTTCCAAGTTAATCCTATTTGTAAAAAATCAATACATGAATTACGTAGTTATTATGGCTGGCGGTATTGGCAGCCGTTTTTGGCCGGCTAGCCGCACAGCCCGCCCAAAACAGTTTTTGGATATTCTTGGCCTTGGCAAATCCCTGATCCGACTCACTTTTGAGCGATTCCTGAATCTGGTGCCTGCTTCCAATATTCTGGTTGTTACACATGCAGATTATAAAAATATAGTAGAAGAAGAGCTGCCCGAATTGAGCGAAGCTCAGATTCTCTGCGAACCTTCCCGCCAAAATACCGCTCCCTGTGTGGCTTATGCTGCATTCAAAATAAGGGGACTGGATCCAAATGCCAGTTTTGTTGTGGCGCCTTCGGACCATCTGATTCTAAAAGAAGAAGAATTTCTCAGAAAAATAGAACAGGGTTTGGAATTTGTATCCAAAAATAAAGCCCTGCTGACACTTGGCATCAGACCTACCAATCCGAACACAGGTTATGGTTATATCAATTTTGAAAAAACAGATGACGAAAACGGCATTTTTAATGTAAAGCAGTTTACCGAAAAACCCGATTTAAAAACAGCGGAAACTTTTTTGGCAGGTGGAGAGCATCTCTGGAATGCCGGTATTTTTCTCTGGAATACAGAAACTCTTTTGGAGGCTTTCCGAAATTTTCAGCCCGAGATGTACCGTCAGTTCGACAGCATTGCGCATCATTTGAATAAAACCGAAGAAAGGGCTGTGATTGATAAACTTTATCCTTCAGTGGAAGCTATTTCGGTGGACTATGCCATTATGGAAAAGGCGGACAATATCTACACCCTTCCCGCCGATATTGGGTGGTCCGACATCGGTACCTGGGGGGCGCTGCATGAGATTTTAGAAAAAGACAACAGACAGAATGCCGTCTTGGCGGAGATCAATGAACAGGTTATTTTGCAGGAATCTGATAACTGTCTTGTAAAAAGCTCAAACCCCAACAAAATCATTATATTGGGCGATTTGAATGACTATATCGTGATCGACGAAGAAGATGTGCTGCTCATCTATCCCAAAAATAAAGAACAGGAAATAAAACCGCTGTTGAAAAAGGTAGAAGATAAATTTGGACCAAAATACAGTTAAAATCTGTAATGACCGTAATCATCTAAAGCACCCTTAGAAATCATTCTTCGGGTGCTTTTCTTTTTATAATTTTGTTGGGAAGGCTAATCCTTCATTGAAATTATGAAAAATCTATTGCCGTTCATTTTCTTCATTTTTCTGGTTCATTCTACTTTTTCTCAAAGTGCGATCGGACAATTGGAAGAGATTAAAATAGTTTAACTTTACCAATTACGGAACTTTTGGTGAGGATAACATGGTCTGTTCTGAAGCAAGTTGGACTATACTAAATCTCAAAAAAAAACTTCCGCTTTCAAAATCCTGGAAAACCAGAAATACAGTAAAATTTGGCCCTGCCGATTTTTACAACGAAAAACAGCATTTTTTTATCAGCGGATTCAGCATGTATGGAGACTAACAATACAGAACAGAAGCAAAGCCCAAAATCATATTGCGAATTTGTCGCCACAGGCATTAGTGAACTGCATCGCAATTACCATGATCAGCAATACGGATTTCCCATCGAAGATGACAATGAATTATTCGGAAGACTGATTTTGGAAATCAATCAGGCCGGACTAAGTTGGACTACAATCCTAAAAAAGCAGGAATCATTCAGAAAGGCCTATGCTGATTTTGATATTGAAACAATCGCTGCTTTTTCACAAAATGACAGAGAAAGGCTGATGAATGATACGGGTATTATTCGCAATAAGTTAAAAATAAATGCCGCAATTGAAAATGCCAAAGCTATTTTGGAACTGAGAAAGGAATTTGGTTCTTTCAAAGCCTGGATCGACCAACATCATCCAAAAACAAAAGAAGAATGGGTAAAAACATTCAAAAAAACATTCAAATTCACCGGCGGTGAAATCGTCAATGAGTTTTTGATGAGTACAGGATATCTGCCGGGTTCACATATTGAAAGCTGTCCTGTACATGCCCATATTTTGAACTCAAATCCACCTTTTCTGAGAAAATAGTTTATGATGTGAATCAAGGGTAGGATTTTATAAAACTAATATATTCACAATACCTTTTTAAACAATCAAACAGGTCACCCCTACGGGGCTTTTTTTCATCTTATTCAATTATAGCTAAGAACATTTGACTCCTACGGAGCAATTTTTCGCTCCAGAGTAGCGACCTGTTCTTAATATTAAGATGTAAACAAAATTTTTAAGCCCCGTAGGGGTGACCTGTTAAAACTGCGCATTGTTTGTATAAATACCATATTGCCAAATTATTTCGGCAAATATTTCTAATACCGATTTAAATAATAAAATATGAATCTGAAAAATCTTCATTTGGCAGGCAGGTCTGTATCTGCACTTTCAATTTTTAAAGGGGAAGGAAGTGTTGTTTCTCTTCAAATATCAGCAGGCGAAACGCTAAAAGAACATATTACAAAAATTCCGGCCTGTATGATCTGTATTTCTGGAGAAGCGGTTTTTAAAAACGAACAGGATTTGAAAATAACACTAAACCCCGGAGATTATGTCATGATTGAACCCTCTGTTAAACATCATGTCTTTGCAAAAATTGACAGTCAATTGATCCTGATGAAATAAACTTATCTAAGCCCAAGATATAACCCCAGTCCAAGACCGGAAGGACGGACAGAGATTTCTGTCTTTTCAAAAAGCCGCCAGCCATTGTTTCGATGCAGATAGAATTCTATCCCGTCAAATAAAAAAAGATAGCTGCCCTGAAGAAAGAGTGCATTGCCATAACCTCTCATTCTGTTCCGATTTTTAGAACCGTCGGCCAAAAGGGACATAGATAAACCCGCCCCCATGTAAACAAGATCTAAGCCTGTATTTATCAAAAATACTTTTTCAACTTTTCGTTGTGCTTTCCTCGATTTTTCAAGTCCCCAACTGAGATCAGGTTTTTGTTTGGGAAGCGCTGACAGAGCCGCTATTCCAAGTCCAAGATTTACAGTATTCCAAAATACATTCATTTCATGAAAATATTTCCATTCCGGATTTTTGGATAAAAAATATCCTGCTGTTCCTCCTGTTATGTTTATAGAAGCCCAAGCAGTCAGCGAAATCATCCCTTCCCGCTCTAAGTCATGTCTTTGAGCATTTACAGAAAATAAATCTTGAGCATTTAAAGAATAATTTAAAATAAAAAATAAAATCCCAAGCAATAAATTAAACTTTGTTCTAAGGTTTTTAATCATTTGACAACCTATCAATTATGGTTAATAATGTGTTATTTGATGATGTTTTAATAAAATATTTGTGCTACGCTACAGTTATAATTCAATTTTTTGACAACAGAATCAGAACCAATTGTGTGCAATTTTTTTAAATAAAGCATGAAAAAAAATCTATAATTCGAATTAGGCTTCAGCAGATTTTGTTATTTTGATTCAATAACTTTAATCTAAAATTAAAAATAAAAGTAATTAAAATAGAATCTTATGTTAAGATATTAATTTAATTACGCGATTACTTCTTTTTCTAGTTTAAATTATTTAGTTTTGATTATAGTGAAGAAGATTGTTCTAAATAAACATTTAAAACTTAAAAAACTAATTTAATTATGAAGAAATTATTTTACACTGCTCTATCAATTTTAGCATTAAGCGGAATCGCAAAAGCACAAAACGTTGGTATTGGCACTGCCACACCAAACGCAAGTGCTAAACTGGAAATTACAGATGCTAACCGTGGGGTACTTATCCCAAGAATAGCGCTTACCGCAACCAATGTTGCTGCTCCTGTAACAACACCGGCTACTTCGCTTTTGGTTTATAATACTTCAACTGCAGGCATTACTCCAACCAATGTCACTCCGGGTTTTTACTATTGGAATGGTACAGCTTGGGTTAGATTCCTTAATACAGAAAGTACCGACTGGAAGGTTGGAACCACAACCGCAACCACAAATGCCTTGACTGCCACCGGCTTTTTAGGGACAAGTACCAATCAGCATATTGATTTGGTTTCAAACAATATCGTACGTGGTCGCCTTTCGAACCTTGGCGAGTTTTTTATTGGCACTGTTGCTACTTCTCTTCCTGGTGATTTAATGAACGGTGTTTCAAATGTCACTTTTCCTTGGGCAGTTAATGGCTACTCTGCTTTTAACGGTTCTGGAACTTATGGTCAGGTAACCGGAGGAACTACCTTGTATGCAGGCGTACAAGGTGAATATTATGGCACTAACAACTCAGGTGCAGGAGTGCGCGGTCTGATTGGCAATGCTACTGCCGGAATATCTTTTGGTACTGTTAGTGCAGGGGTAAGCGGTTCAGGTGCAGTATCTGCGGCTACTGTAGGATCTTATAAATTTGGTGTCTATGGGAATGGTGGTTTATCTATCCGTTCCGGCGGCGTGATGGGTTACGATTATGGTTTTGGAGTAGGCGCTTTAGGTTATTATGCTTCAAACTTTGTTGATTATGGTGTGTATGGCTTTGGTCAAGCCCATACGAATGGGGCGGCGGCTGGTAGAACAATTCCAGGTAGCAATAATACTAACGGATCAATGACATTCTATAATGATGGAAACACAGAATTATCTCAGAACACATTCATCGGTCTTGGTATTTATGGTGGTGTAATGGGCGGTTGGGTACGAGGTTTAAAATATGGCTTCCATGCAAAAGGAGAAACATATAGTCTTTATGTTGACGGACAAGGCTTTAGCAACAAACCATTTACTTATCTTATGCCCACAGCAACAGGTGAACGCGTTTCAGGTTATATGAGTGCTGCTGTCAGTCCTGAAGTTACTGATAAAGGAAAAGTTCAAATGGAAAATGGTCGTGCTTTTGTTTCTTTCAAAGAGAATTTCAAAAAAGTGATGACTGCTGATATGAATGAATTGGTTATCACTGCAACTCCTCAGGGCAGTACTGCAGGTGTCTTTATAACTCAGATCAGTAATGAAGGTTTTTGGATATATGAAAATAACGGAGGCAGTTCAAATGTTCAAATTTCATGGATGGCAGTTAGTCCTGTTAATACAGGCAACCTTAACACGGATGCTGAATTGCTTAGCAGCGAGTTCGATGGCAAAATGGAAAAAGTAATGTATAATGATAACAATACAGATGGGACAAGTCAGCCAATCTGGTGGGACGGCACACAAATGCGTTGGGATGCTCCGCCTGTAAAACAGCCAGATCCTAATTACATTAATACAGCAAGACCAAGATAGTACTAAAAATAATTTTAATGAAAGGAGGCTGTCCACAAAGCGTGGATAGCCTCTTTTTTATTTTATAGTCTTGAGGCCATATATAAAATAGTCTTGTTTTTGGCAGCGAGTACTGCACCAATGAACTTCTGAATAAAGCGAACAACCTTTTAATGGCTACAAATAACTTTAACCCAGATCGGATCTAATTGGTAAATATTAATTGCTGTTATTCCTGTTTTGGTTGAAGCCTTCAAAGAACATCAGGCTCATATTGAAAAAATGAAAAAAGAGATTGAAGCATTGAAAAAAATAATAAGTCTAAGAATTTCTAAAAGAGCTGGCCATAAGTTGACTCTTTTTTATTTATACCAAAAATAATAGGGCTGTCCTATTTATGTTACTTACCAAAATTATCTGTTACTTTAAGATCACAAGTTTTCCAACATCAACAGTTCTGCCGTTTGCCAAAATCCGATAAAAATAAAGCGAGTTTTCCAAAGCCGGCAGCTCTAACTGCATGGGCGAAGCAGCAGCATCAGATTCATAAACTGTACGGCCTGCTATATCTGTTAAAACGAATTCCATCTTACTGAACTCTATTCCCTCTACTTTAATATTCAAAAATGAACTTGCCGGATTTGGGTAAATATTTACCTGAGCATTTTCATCAAAAACAGTTTCAGCACTGAGCAGCAGAATGAAATCTTCCCCGATCGTATTATATGCTGTGGCAGTACGTATGGTATCCAAATAATTAACCACGATCAAAGCTCTGTTTTCAATCACAGCTCCCAAAGGGGCATCGGCTTTCTGGTCGATAAAGAAATTGATAAATCCAATTGAGTTATCGGAACTCTGCAATTGACTCGGCAGCATAATGGATGGAAAACTAATGCTCAATACACGCTCGCCAAAAAGCTTAAGTATATAATTTCCATGACTTGTTGCACCCATGATCAGCGTATTAACATCCAAATATTCCGGTAAGGTGTCAATTATTTCTATTGATTGAGCAAGGTTCGGACTCAGATTTTGGAAACGGATCTGATATTCCAAAGGAATTCTATTCGAAATATATCTTTGAGATTCATAACCCTTTGTCTGAGTGCTTTTACTGTTGTAAGTAAGAATAGAAACAGTTTCCTGACAATCAAAGGCAATAGAAGGGTCCGTATTATCAGTAAAGTATTGCGTATAACTGCCGGGTTTAAAGTTTCCATTTTCTTTAGCAGCCCAAGCCTGAGGACCAGCACTTATTTTTGGCATTGTTGAATCCTGATCGGCCTCGAAACGGTACATTTTGTCCTCTGCAAATACTGCAAAACTGTAAGGAGTCGTTGTATCTAGCGCCGGAACAGGCGGAGAATACATTACATCATCAATTATCACTCTGGTTCTTGGAACCTGCAGCATATTTGAAGGACCAATATTTCTGGCCGTAAACAGGATAGAATCTCCGACAACTTCGGCATTCACTTCAATTACAGGACCCTGCCAGGGATCCGGGCAGCTATTCTGTGCCGTTGCAGATAATTTGGCACAGAAAGTTTGACCTGGAATAGCAGCACAATAACTGACACCTAACATTTCAACAATAGCAGAATCCCTGCCGACGCCAACAGTACCTGCATTGAAACGGTAAATTCCATTCCCTATGTTCGTATAAGGTATACTTGCTGTATCCAAAACCATCAGCGAATCGAGCTGCAAATCTATCAATACATTGAAGGCTGTACTTGTACCTATATTTTCATAACTCATCCAATATTTACCTGTACCGCAATCGGGTAGTCCAGAACTGCCAATTTCCACTTTCATCTTAGCGCAACCCAAAAGTCTTTGGGCATAAAAATCGAAGGTATCAGTCTGACCGGAAATTAAAAACAAAGGGACTCCATTCTGACAATAGGACTGATATGGAAAATCAAAGGGCAGATTTGCCTTAATGATATAAATGCCAGGCGGTATAAAAAACTCATAGTATCCACTATTCTGTATGGAAGTTGCAGCATAATAGGTACTACCTGTAAACGAATCTCGGGCCTCGACAATAATTTCTGACATAATTCTATCGCTGCCAGAAAATTGGCAATTATTATCATTGTCAGCCCATACACGGCCTATCAGCACTGTATTTTGTGCTGATACTACATTTGCCAGAAGGCAGAGTAACGGGAGGATCAGAAGGTATCTCATATAAGTAATGGGGTTGGAAAAGCCGGGTCGAAAATAACAAAACCTGACTTTCCGTTTGAACAAACACTATTTCACCTTACAAAAATGTGATAAAAAATGTAAAGTAATTAATACAATATTCTTAATTTGTCAAAAATATTTAAATTACAATGGCAGTATACAAAAGGTATTTGGGCATCATTTGTCAAAATTATTCAAAATGCAACAAAGTAAATTAATTGAAGTTTTTTTTAGTTTGACCTCAACTGAAAGAACTGCACTCCGGAAATTTGTTCATTCTCCCTACTTCAATAAACGGGAAGATGTGATTTTACTATTGGATTATTTGGAAAAATCGGACAATGAGAAGACGGAACATTTATCAAAAGAAAAAACATTCGCAGCAATTTTTCCGGATGAAAATTACGGAAAAGAATCGGATGGGTTGCTGCGATATGCCATGTCTTTTTTGTTAAAACTGATTGAGGAATTCCTGATTGTGCGTGAAGCTTCTCAAAATGAGCTGCAGAGCAAGATACACCTCTCTGCCGCTTATAGACGGCGACATCTGGGCAAGCATTTTAAGCAAAGTCTGGAACAGGCTAAAATACATTTGGAGAAAGTCCCTTTTCGCGACTTCAATTATTATGAAAGTCTTTTTCGAATAGAACAGGAGAAATATCTTTTTACGGGCGATACGCAAAGAAATGCACCCCGCAACCTGCAGGAACTGAGTGATACACTTGACATACAATACATAGCAGCAAAACTGAAACAGAGTTGTCTGCTGCTTGCACACCAAACAGTTTACAAGATCGGTTACGAAACAGGTCTGTTGGATAAATTGTTGGAATATGTGGAACAGACCCCAAAATTACTTGAACATCGAGCAATTGCGCTGTATTTTTATTATTACCGGGCAGTCACCACTGATGGGGAGGATTATTTCAACCGTTACAAAGATATGCTGCTCGATTCCGACAGTCTTTTCCCTGCTCTTGAAATGCGGGATCTGCACATTTTTGCGCTCAATTACTGTACAAAGAAAGTAAATCTGCAGCAGCATGGTTTCGATAATTATTTCAAAATCATGCTCGAACTTTACAAAGCTGGCCTCAAACAGGGATTTTGGTTGGAAGACGGTCAGCTAAATCCTTTTATTTTCAAGAATATTGTGAGCGTTGCACTTTGGTTGAAGGAGTTCGACTGGACAGCTAAATTTATCAGAGATTTCCAACAGTATTTGGCCGTTCAGCATCGGACTGCCTATGTTAATTTTGCCTTATCGAAACTCTGTTTCGATCAGAAACAATACGATGAAGCCCGAATTCTACTGCAAAAGGTGGAATACAGTGATATCTTTCTGAATCTGAATACCAAAGTTATGCTCATGAAAATCTATTACGAATTGGATGAATATGATGTTTTGGAATCTTTTTTGGCAAGTTTTCGTACTTTTGTGAACCGAAAAAAACAATCGGGGGAACTGCAGACTTATCACCATGAAAATTATTTGAACATCATCCGTTTAGCCCAAAAATTATTGGCTTTCAATCCCTTTGATAAAGCTGAAAAGAAAAAGCTGAAAGAGGAGATTTCGGGAACAAAAGTACTGACAGAAAGAGAATGGCTGCTGGAACAGATAAGATAAGGTGTAAATTAGATATAATTTGTAAGAATAGCATATTTTGAGACCCATCAGATTATTTCCACTGCTACTGCTTATGCTCATAGCCATCGGCTCATGGGCTCAGACCGACTATGTACGGGCAAAGGCAAAATCGGGTGATGGAATTTATGTACTCTTGGGTCGTTACGGCCTGGACCGTGCTGCCTGCAATCTGGATATGTTCTGCAAACTAAATAATCTCACGCTGAAATCAGCGCTCATTGCTGATAAAAATTATATACTGCCCATTGAAAAACATCGTTTCGATGGAAAATCAATTCACAGCAGTGTAGATATGAAGGACATCCTGCTGGCAAGGCAGGTTGAGCGCTACAACAAAACCATGCAGCTATTCAACCTGAAAACCGAAAATGGTGAAATCTGGTGCCCTTATCACATGAAGGCATGTCCACCAAACCCGCTCAGTTTTGTGCCTACGGAAAGAAATTACCCTATTTTTGGCAAATCGTTTTCAGAAGTACAGCTTGTTGACAAGAAACTGGCCGGTGCAGTATACTATTTAGTTTCAGGTCATGGCGGCCCCGACCCCGGTGCAATGTCGACCGAAAAAGGTAAACAGATCTGTGAGGATGAATATGCCTATGATATCTCACTCCGTTTGGGGTTAGAGCTGCTGAAACACGGAGCAATTGTACATTTTATTACTGAAGACAGCGATGGCATCAGAGATATGGAGCTGCTTAACTGTGATGCTGACGAAACCGTTTTAGGGGGACGAGCTATTCCTAAAGATCAGAAAGAGCGCCTGAAACAGCGGTCAGAACTAATAAATGCTCTGTATCGAAAATATAAAGGTCGTGGAGTAGATTATCAACGGACTATTGAAATTCATGTCGATTCAAGAAATAAAAATCAAAGAGTTGATCTATTTTTTTACTATTTTCCTGAAAGTACTATTGGAAAATCACTAGCTGCTGTTCTGCATAAAACAGTCAAATCGAAATATGACACATACCGAAAACACGACGATTATTCAGGAACAATAAGCGGTAGAGATTTGCATGTCTTACGTGAAGTAATTCCGACAACTGTTTTTATTGAATTGGCAAATATTCAAAACGCCGCTGACAGACAGCGCATCATTCAGCCTAAAAACAGGCAGCTGTTAGCCGAATGGCTGGCAGAGGGGTTATTGAAAGATTATTAATTGGATTTTAACCCAATTCTGATACGTTATTTTATTTTCCTGCCTTTCATTATTGCTCAAGACAAGTTATTATATACAGTTATTATATACAGTTTTTATTTACTAAGCGTGTAAGTTTAAAATTGTATTTTTATTTGTTTATTTTTCTTGAAAAGTACGCCCAATTATCCAAAATGAACCTAGCATTGCCGGTACAATGACGTTGATAAACCAAAGCAGGAAAGTAGAGGCCAAGACTGCCGTCTGTAAGGTAAGATCTGCTTCGGGCATACCTTTCATGAGCCAGCCAAAGACCCAAAGCGCTATGCTGCCTCTGGCCAAAAGTCCCATGGATGTTGGAATTGGCAGGCCTGTCTGTAATAAAAATATGAAACTGATGGCAGCCAACCCTTCTAAAATGCCGCATTCAAAACCAAAGCTATAAAGAATGATAAGGTATTGAATGGAATAAACTGCGTAGCGCATCAAGGAAAACAGAAGTGCTTTATTTAAGTTTGCGATGGAGTATTCCAACTGAAGAAGCTGTTGAAATGAACTGGCCCAAGCCGCTGTTAATCGCCTTTTCATGACATTTCTTACAAAACTGTTCATGCGGTAATAACAGAAAACTAAAACCAAAAGGAGGCAAATTCCAAGAAGCAAAAGTACTTGAGCGTAAAGGTAAAAATCTTGGGGGGGCAACTGTCGGTAAAGCAGGTAAAAAAGTCCAATTAATCCTCCTCCCAATAATGCAAGCCATTGAGCTGCAGAACCCATAATTGTTGCAAAAACTGCATGAAGCCTATGCTCCGAATTTACCATTAGTACCCTCCCTCCATATTCTCCGATTCTATTGGGCGTAAAGAGTGAAACAGTCAGTCCGGCCAATACAGCGCGAAATCCCTTGGAAAAGCTAATGGGCAAAGCAGGCCGCAACAAACAGCGCCATTTTTCAGTTTCCAATGCCCAGTTGAGCGGCATTAGCAGCAGTGCTGCTCCAATTAGTAATACATTATGAAGTCCAAATTGTTCTACCCAATATTTTTTAACTTCTTCCCAAGGAATATTTTGAATTCCTGTTGACAATTGAGCATACAAAACAAAAAACAAGGCCGAAAACAATACTATTTTAAGCATTATTTGCACCTGCCTCTGTCGGTAGAGTATTTTAAATTGTATGGTCAATGTATGTAACATAAAAAATTTTGAAAAGAAAAGCAGTTTTTCTGTCTCCTTTTAAATCTATATTAAACAGCTAAAAATACGTTTTATTATCCAATAAGCTAATGTCATTATTAAAAATAATCAGAGAACCCCAAAATTGAGTACTGCTGCAAATAGTTTTATTATTTTTGTTAATATTTAGAACATTCTGCTACTAAAAAATTTCTAACGCTATGTCGTTGCTGATAATTAATATTCAAGGATTATTGTTGGGTACTCATTCTAAAACTCCGCTTATTGGCGATAAACTGAAGACCGCGGAAATTTTGGACAATGCCTTTTTACTTATAGTTCATGGCCGAATTGCAGATTGGGGTCCAATGTCTGCATGTCCGGAGCGTGCCGATGAAATTATTGACGCTGCCGGGGGATTTGTTTTGCCTGCTTTCTGCGACTCGCATACCCATTTGGTCTATGCTGCTCCCCGCGAACAGGAATTTGTGTATCGAATTCAGGGATTCAGCTATCAGGAAATTGCCGCAAAAGGCGGTGGAATCCTCAATTCAGCACGCAGGTTGCAGGAGGCCCATGAGGATCAACTCTTGGAAGATGCACATCGCCGTCTGCTCGAGGTAATAGCACAGGGTACAGGAGCTATTGAAATAAAAAGCGGATACGGACTTTCGGTGGAGGCTGAACTGAAAATGCTGAGGGTCATTCGCCGTCTTAAAGAAATAAGTCCTATTCCTATAAAAGCTACCTTTTTGGGTGCACATGCCATGCCTATGGAGTTTCGGGAAAATCGCGAGGGATATCTTACGCTCATCACAGAAGAGATGCTGCCCCGTATTGCTGCCGAAGGATTGGCCGATTATATCGACGTATTTTGCGAAAAAGGTTTTTATAGCGTGGAGGAAACTGACAGGGTATTGGAAGCCGGTAGCAAATATGGCCTGATTCCAAAAATTCATACCAATCAATTCAACTGTATGGGCGGTATTGAAATGGCAGTGAAACACAAAGCCCTTTCAGTTGATCACCTCGAAGTGTTGAACGAGGCCGAAATTGCCTGTTTGCGCAACAGCGGCACTATCGCTACCCTTTTGCCGACAGCTCCATTCTTTTTGAATGATGAACACTTTCCCCCTGCCAGACAGTTGGTGGAAGCCGGCGTTGCCCTTGCTTTGGCTTCCGATTACAATCCGGGTACCTCTCCATCCGGAAATATGCCCTTTGTACTTTCGCTGGCCTGTATAAAATTGCGCCTGCTGCCGGAAGAAGCCATCAATGCGGCTACAATCAACGGAGCTTTTGCCATGGGCCTGGAAGATGAATTGGGAAGTATCGAGAAAGGCAAAAAAGCCAATCTAATCATCACAAAACAGATGCATTCATTGGCTTATATTCCTTATAATTTTGGGGGCTCGGTAGTAGAGAGGAGAATTGTTTTTTAACCCAGATATAAAAAAACTGTCGCACCTTGCAGCACGACAGTCTTATATGTGAAAAGTTGTACCTTTGGTAAAGTAGGTACCACCCAATCCTATCCTAGATTAAAACTTGTGATTAACACCAAAACTAAAGGTCATACCGGGATTGATGCTGTTGAATGCCTGTTTTGTAGCATTGAACGAACGGTAGAAACTTTCAATTCGGTCGTTGAGCAGATTACCTGCTTTGAAATCAATCGTAGTGTTTTTGTCCTTTCCGAATTTTTTAATTATACTCAAATTTAAACTATGGAAAGGTTCATCATAAATATCGGGAGCCAAACCTGTACCCACGATTGCAAGGGTTGGGCCTTTAACATTGTAAAATATCCCAAAATCAAGCCCTAATTCTTCACTGTTGTAACTTAAACCTGCATTGATAACATAAGGTGACTGACCTGCCATATCGCGGGTTTTGTCAATATTTTGCCCAACTCTGGCATAGCTATTTCTGGCATTGAATTCCAAATCGGTCATTGTGATTTGAGATTTTACCAAGGTTACATTGGTATTCACACTCAATTTTGATAAAGCAGGGATTATGAAACCAAAGTTCTTTCTCAATTCGAATTCAAGACCTAAGAGTTGACCTGTTCCTACGTTTCTGGTTTGGTACTCTGTGCTCGTTTGTTGCTCAGGAATACGAACCAATTCAATTGGATTTTGGAAATTCTTGAAGAAACCACTCACTGAAATCATCTGATTTTCTTTGAAGAAAAGTTCCCAGCGAAGATCTAGATTATCAATATCCGTTTCTTTCAGATTTCCATCCCAGCTAAATACTCTCTGTCCATCAACAAGATTTGAATAGGCGAATAAACTACCATTAAAAATACGATTGGTAATCGGATCGAGAATCTGTGCATAGGATAATTCTTTGAACGAAGGACGCGCAACAGTTCTGGAATATGCCAAACGAAGATTTTGTTTGCTTTTAATATTGTAAACCAAATTCAAAGAAGGGAAAAGGTTGATAGTTTCTAAAACCTTTTCATTTTTAAGGTTATTACCATCCGGGTCACCACCTGCAAACTGAATGTCGCGACCTGTATGACGCTGTACAAAATATTCTGCACGCAAACCTATGATTGTCTTGAATCTTTTAAAGAAAGTTGCCTCATTCGATACATACAAACCCGAGTTGTTTACATTAGAACTGTACTGATTCGGATTAGGATTGGCATTGCCCGATTGAATATAAGATCCGTTTACCGAATTTGTATGAATATTTTCAGGAGCTAAAACAAGATTAGCATCGGGAGCAGACCAGGATTGAGGTCTTGAGAATAGAATTTCATACAGACGTATGCTATAATCTCTTACTTTGTAAGTATGTGCCCCACCGAATCGTAATTTAGCCTCTGAGTCTGCAAGTTTGTATTTTTTAGTCAAATCAATTTTTGCAACAGCATTCAACTCATTGAGCGATCTCCAAATTCTTGAAGGATTACCCGCTTCACCGGAAGAGAAAGTGTAAGTACCATCGTAGCTGAAAGCTGTTTTTCTGATGTCCGGATCCATCGATGAAGAATATGTTGGAGAAAGCCTCCAGTCGATTTCCCATTTCGATTTTGTCAAAACATGCGTACCGTTTATGAGGATGTTACTGAGTGAACGCTGATTGTATTCAATATTGTCAGAATAAGCCTCATATCCTGATTGACCTACTGCAGATGAATTATTTTCAATGAAGAATTTACCTGCTTTTGCCTCGCCGTTTTGCAAATGCATTAGGGTCATCTTAAACTTAGATGTTGGTGTTTTATATGCAAGACCACCAATTGCGCCAATTAAGAAATTACGTTCACTGAATTCACCTCGCTGACGAGTTGCATAAGCCATTTCAAATTCTGATGGATTGATATTTCTTTGATACTCACCGTAGCTAACATCATCGTAAAATTTGTAATCAGATTTATATGTTAAGGAGAATGTATATCCCAATTTATTTTGAGTGAGTTCCCCGGTTTTTCTATTTTTCAATGTAATTTGGTCTCCAAAAGAATATCCCAGATTCATATCGAGCAAACTAAGTTTGCGTTCAGTTGCCAATGTTTTGGAAAAACTGTTAATATAATTGAGGACTGATTGTTGTGGAAAACCGTTAAAAGGAGTAGGAACTACGGAGTTTGTAGAACCCGCAGGAAGGGCGCGAGTACCATCATCGAACCCTAGAAAATCGGTTTTTCCACCCTTATATGATAGGTAATTTTTATTAAAATGCACCTGAGGATTGTATGCCGTTCCAAAAGAAATAGCAGATACACGCTGCTCAGGAAAGTCTTTAGTTTCAATATTTAAGAGTCCTCCCGTAAAGTCGGCAGGTAATTCTGCAGTGAAAGTTTTATTTACCGTAACATTACTAATTAGGTTTGTTGGGAAAATATCCATCTGCAAGGTGTTTTTGTCAGGGTCTAGGCCCGGTATATCCACACCATTTAAGGTTGTTTTAGAGTAACGGTCACCCAAACCGCGAATATAAACATATTTACCATTTTCAACGGTTACACCAGTAACGCGTTTTGTTGCCTCTGCAACGTTACCGTCGCCAGTTTGACGAATCTTGTCTGATGAAATACCATCAATCATTCCGGCTGATTTAAGTTTCATGTTAATGATACCGGCTTCGTTCGATTTAATAGCTTCAGCAACCACAACAACTTCTGCTGCCTCGAAAGCATCTTCTTGCATTACAATATTATCGATGAGTTTCACCTCATTAGGTTTTAAAACTACACCAGTTGCTATAAAGGTTTTGTAAGCAATATAGGAATATTGCAAATCATAAGTCCCGGGTTCTACCTCGATACTATATTCACCGTCAAGGTCAGTGATAGCACCTGTAGTTGTTCCGACAATCAAAACTGTGACGCCAATCATTGGTTCATTGTTTATATCATCGTAAACTGCACCTCTGATAGTGCCTTTCTGTGCTGTCAGATAATTTGCTGATAGCAAAATTAGTAAGAGAAATAAAAGCTTTTTCATTTAAAATGATAGTTATGATAAAAAAAAGCAGACCGAATTCAAGGTTCCGGTCTGCTTAGTATATGTTTTTTTATTAG
>JBIKQC010000376.1:0-5041 GCA_044349855.1 Saprospira sp. | reverse complement strand
GCGACGGTGTCAACGATGTGTTTACAATTTATGGATCGACCGATGTGCAAAGAGTAGAACGTCTGCTGGTCTTCGACAGATGGGGAGAACTGGTCTATGAAGCTACAGACTTTGCACCGAATGACCTCGCAAATGGTTGGGACGGTTCGTTCAAAGGCAAAAAACTCAACCCTGCAGTCTTTGTTTACTATGCAGAAATTACGCTTGTCAACGGTGAAACTGTTACCAGAAAAGGTGATCTGACACTGATTAGGTAATATTCATAGTGGATTTGTCAAGGACTTTATATTTAGTCCTTGACAAATAATCCAAAGTAAGATTTATAATAAATAGCAGAGAAATTCGTTTTTTTTTAAAGAAACATTATATTCGCAAGAATTAATAAAATCAGAAACATGAAAATTACCAAATTACTAAATATTGCACTTGTTGTTGTTTTGGGAATTGGATCTTTACAAGCGCAAGATATTCACTTTTCACAATTTTTTGCCTCGCCATTAAATCTTAATCCTGCTACAACTGGTGTATTAAGTTGCGATCTTCGCTTTTCCACTATATACCGAAATCAATGGGCCAGTGTACTCAATTCTAAGGCATTTAATACTTTTTCTGCTGGTATTGAGACTAGATTACCAGTAGGTAAATCTGATTATTGGGGTCTTGGTCTTAACCTATGGGCAGATAAAGCTGGTTCATCTTCTTTCAGTTCAGTACATGGTTCAATAAATGGATCATTTATTAAAAGATTAGGTGGAAGGCGTTCTTTGGATATGTTCTTGGTGGCAGGTGGTGCATTAGGATTTAGTCAAAGGTCAATAAAAACCCTAAATCTGCAATTTGGAAACCAATGGACAGGTGACAGCTTTGACGGTTCTTCAACAACAGGTGAAGATATGTTGAGTGGTTGGAATACTAGGCTAACTTACGCTGACATGGCAGCAGGATTATTTTGGTGGATGGCACTTGACCATGATGCAAAAAGTACAGTAAATGCAGGTATTGCATTTAATCATCTTACAAAAGCAAAACTCAATTTTATAGCAAATGCCAATGAATTTGAGGCATTATTCTTGAAAACTACTCTACATTTTGGTGGCGATTTTAGGGTTCGGAGACGACTTGCTATAGTACCGAATGTTATAATGTTATTTCAGGGGCCTTCGGTTGAAACTAATTTTGGAACAGCGATTAAATTTGATTTCAGCAAACGATCTGTCAGTAATCAAGCATTTGAAATTGGTCCATGGCTTCGTATAGTTAGTTCTCCAACAGGATCTATAGCAACTGATGCAGTTGTAGCAGTGGCTCGAATTCGTTACGGCAGTTCTACTTTTGGTGTAAGTTATGATATAAATACATCTCGTTTACGACAGGCTTCAAGAGGAAATGGGGCATTTGAAGTGTCTTATGTATATACACTATGTGGTGTACGTAATCGACCTATTGGTTGTCCAACATTCTAAAATAATAATAAAACTATAAAATGATATAATATTACAGCACTTGGTTGATCCAAGTGCTTTTATTTTTTTAATAATATGATTCGTTTAAAGTTATTAAAAATAAAAAAAACAGATGTTTGGTCTATATTGATTCCGCTATTATTCGGAGTATTGTCAATGATAGTATGGTTGATGGATATTTTTAATAATGTAGGATGGAATAGTTTGATATGGCTAAATCATCACCTTTTATCAGTATATATTATCACAGCTTTAACAGTAGGTTCATTCTTGTTTCCGATATTACTAAAGACGGATGCCAAATTACATACAATTGTGTTAATTTTTTTTGCTTTGTATATTATTGCATTATGCGGTTTTTTTATCTGTAAATATTTATTCATTGAATTGTATGCTGAAATGCCTGAAGATAAGCATGTATGGCATGTATGGATACTTATAATAATCGTGACATTTGTTGCAGCTGCATTTTTTTACCTGAAAGAGTGGTATTTGTATAAGTCCGGCAGATTTCATATTATGACGTTAGTTGCTGTGTTTATAAGTGTAGTTCCTGCCAGTCTGATAACTATAGAATGGTTCCAGGGTTATGGAAATGCAGTTACCTTTGTAGATGCAGTTAAAATGGGTTATCCAATGCTTTGGGTTAATATCTTTTTGGGCTGGACTGCTTATGCAATAGTAAATAGAGTGATTTAACAAGTCAAATCTAAAATATTTTTAAACTATAATTTGTAAGATTCTATCTAAGAGTCTTTTACATTGATTTTTATAAAAAATATCTTATAATACTGTTAAAGTGATTTATTACTTGAATCTAAGCTTTAAAATAATTTAATTTATAAATGATACATACCGCCTCAAATTTTAGGCGGCTTTTTTGTGCTTAATTCTAAAATTGCTAAATTTGAGTCGCTTGAAACTATTATTCATACAAATTAACTATCCAATAGTATGGAATTCCGTAAAGAAAAAGATTCAATGGGTTATGTAGAGGTACCAGCCGACAAGTATTGGGCAGCGCAAACTCAACGTTCAAAAGAAAATTTCCTTATCGGCGGACATAGAATGCCGGCTGATGTTATCTATGCTTTTGCCATCTTGAAAAAAGCTGCGGCACAGGCCAATAATGACTTAGGGGTACTGCCAACAGAAAAAATGGATCTGATCGGTCAGGTTTGCGATGAAATACTTGCAGGAAAACTGGATGAGGAATTTCCATTGGTTGTTTGGCAGACAGGTTCGGGCACTCAGTCTAATATGAATGTTAATGAGGTGATTGCCAACCGTGGACATGTTATAAATGGCGGTAAATTAACTGATGACAAAAAGGTAATTCATCCGAATGATGATGTAAATAAATCACAGTCATCCAACGATACTTTTCCAACAGCGATGCATATTGCTGCCTACAAAATATTGGTAGAGACGACAATACCGGGTATCGAAAAATTGCGTGACACACTTCATGCAAAATCTGAGGCTTATATGAATGTAGTAAAAATAGGACGTACCCACTTTATGGATGCTACACCTGTTACTGTAGGTCAGGAACTTTCAGGTTTTGTAGCTCAGCTGAACAATGGAATTAAGGCCATTAAAAATACACTTTCACATGTAGCTGAACTGGCTTTGGGTGGCACAGCTGTAGGTACAGGACTGAATACACCAAAGGGATATTCTGAACTGGTAGCTCAAAAAATTGCAAATCTCACAGGATTGCCATTTGTAACGGCACCCAATAAATTTGAAGCACTTGGTACACATGATGCATTGGTAGAGGCACATGGTGCATTGAAAACAGTAGCTGTTGCGCTCATGAAAATCGGGAATGACTTCCGCATGTTGGCTTCCGGACCACGTTGCGGAATTGGGGAGTACCTGATTCCTGAGAACGAACCCGGATCTTCGATTATGCCCGGGAAAGTGAATCCTACACAGTCTGAAGCATTGACAATGGCAATGGCACAGGTCATGGGTAATGATGTTGCGATAAACATTGGCGGTATGAGCGGCCATTTTCAGCTCAATGTTTTCAAGCCGATGATTATTTTTAACTTCCTCATGTCAGCCCGTCTTATCGGTGATGCCTGTGCAAGTTTCAATGACAATTGTGCCATCGGAATGGAGCCAAATTTTACGGATATTAAGAAAAATCTTGATAATTCACTGATGTTGGTAACTGCACTGAATACACATATCGGTTATGACAAATCAGCTGAAATTGCTAAAAAGGCACACAAGGAAAATATGACATTGAAAGAGGCCGGAATTAAGTTGGGTTACCTTACGGCAGAGCAGTTTGATGCTTGGGTTCGTGCGGAAGATATGGTTGGCAGTCTTAAATAATTTGAAGATTTGACAACCGAACGGAGTGAGCTCCGCGCAGCGAAACGAAGTTCCATGAAATGAATTTGAGGATTTTTAAAAATTACGCTTTGTAAATCATGAATTTAGCTAAGGATTCACATTTAGAATGATTTACAAGGTATAGATTAGCCAAAATTAGTTGGGTAAATTTCAAAATTAAGATAACAGCAATAGCCGCCCTTCGGGGCGGTTTTTGTTATTAATAAAAATAAAGCCTCAAAAATGGGGCTTAGTGTATATAGTCAAAAGCAAAAATCAATTTTTATCTCAAACGATTGGATGACTTTACCAATTCGTCATCGCTTTTAATACCTTTGTAGGCGAGGAAATACATGACTGCCGCTATAGGGGGGAGGAAAAGACCTATTCCCAATGAGGAGGTAACACCTGTTCCAAAGGCAAAAAAGGCAGCTGTTCCGATAAGTGCAACACTCAAAATCATCCCAATAAAAGTGAGGTTCATCTGCATTTTGCGGTTATTGAACATGAAAATACAAAGAAGGGTCAGTGCTAGTGCAGCAACATCAGTAAACATGAGACCTGCATTGTCAAAAAGATCGAGATCGCCGTCTTTAAATGCACCTTCTGAAGTTTTTTCTGCAATTGCAAAAGGAAAAACAAAAAGCAAACCCTGAAGTAGGGTAGCCAGGGCGAGATAAATGGTTTGGATGCGCTGTATCATATAAGATAAAAGTAAAAGATGAAAGAGAAAGGAATAGTAAGGAACAGGAAGTAATAATTAACAATCAACTTGGATGTTATCATTTAGATGAACTTCCTCATCTAACTGATGGCCAAGTTGAAAACTTATATTTTGAAATATTGTTAAATTCTTAATAACAACGCAAAGTTAATACAAATAGATTAAATGTACAAAACTGAGGCTGTATATATCATTGCCGCGCATAGAACGCCAATAGGCAAACTCTATGGCGCATTGTCAGGAATAAGACCCGATAACCTGATTTCAGGGCTGATAGCAGATGTCTTATCCAAATATGATTATTTGGATAAAGCCGAGTTGGATGCTATTTTTTTGGGTTGTGGAAATCAGGCAGGAGATGATAATAGAAATATTGCCAGAATGGCCGGACTGTTGAATGGCCTGCCCCATTATATTTTTGCATCTACAGTGAACAGTCTCTGTACTTCGGGGATGGATGCCTTTATGCAGGCTGCAAGGCTAATTATGTGCGGAGAAGCGGAGT
>JBIKQC010000273.1:0-6752 GCA_044349855.1 Saprospira sp. | reverse complement strand
AAATTAAAATCATTGGATTTAGTCACAGGCAGAGCCATCAGTGAATTAAATGGTCACAAACAGCTAATTGAGTCGATTGGCTTCAGTCCTGATGGGAAATATGCAATAAGCTGCAGTGCAGACAGCAGCCTTAGAATTTGGGACTTTAACAGCGGTAAACTCAAGAACATATGTGAACATAATAATGCTGTAAATTCATTTTCAATTTCACCCAATGGAAAATTCATAGTAACAAGAAGTAAAGATAAAACCATTAGAGTAATTGACGCATCGACCGAAAAAACATTGAAATTTTTCTCAGGATATACCGGTTATTTTCTTGTCGATAATGAAAAGCTTTTTCTGAAAACGAACGACAATTCTTTAATTGCGATTGAAATCTTTTCTGAAAAAATCCTATATAAAACCAAGGCCCATAATGGACCTATAAATCACATTTCAGTAAGTGCCTGCGGTAATTATGCATTAAGCTCGGGTCAGGACAAAACGATAAGGGTATGGGGGGTAAATAACGGCTTGGAATATCTGGTTTTGGAAAATAATGAAAGCGAAGTTTATTTTGCGGAATTTAGTCCAGATTTAAAATTTATTCTAACTCAAAGTGAATCAGATTTTCATTTATTGGATTTTAAAACTGGTGAAAAAATTAGGACACACAAGGGTCAGTTTGCCAGATTTTGTAATAATACCAAATATTATGTAAGTTTAGACCTAAACAAAAAATTTACAATATGGAATTACGATCGGGGTATTGCAATTTATGAAAAAATTCTTTTATTAAATGATAACTGGCTGGTTAAACTCCCGGCTTCTAAATATTATATGTGTTCAAAAGGTGCAAGTAAAATGCTTCATTATGTTACACCTGAACTTAAAGTTATAGGATTTGAACAACTTGATCCTATTTATAATCGTCCTGATATCATTTTGGAAAATATAAATAAATTTATCAACAGCAATGATACTAATTTAATAAAGCAATACAAAGCTGCCTGGTTGAAACGAATCAATCTTTTGGGATTGGACAATTCGATGATTTCAAGTGGCAAAATCGCCTTTCCAAGAGCTGAAATTGAAAATTCAGAACAAATCGTAAATCTAACGGAAAATGGAAATCTCCAATTAAAAATAAAAACAATTGATCCTGAGAATATTTTAATGCGTTTTAATGTTTTTGTAAATGAAGTACCCTGTTTTGGGTCAGGTGGTATTTCTTTGGCCCACCTCAACACTAAGAATTGGGACACTACGCTGACCATTCCTTTAAGTCTGGGGGACAATAAATTACAGATTTCAGTTATTAATCAACTTGGACTGGAAAACTTTAAATTCCCAACCTATATCAAATATGAAAACGAAAATATCAAACCCAAAACCATATTTGTCGGTATTGGAGTAAATGAGTTCTATGATTCTGAAAAAAATCTCAAATATTGTGTAAAAGATGTGGGGGATCTTGCTGAAACTTTAAGAAAAATTCCAAATTCAGAAGTGAAGCTGTTATTGAATAAAGATGTAATTAAAGAAAATATAATATCTTTAAAACAGTACCTAACCAATACTAGTGTTCATGATAAAGTAATCATTTCCTGCAGTTCCCATGGCCTGCTTGATTCCTTGAATTTCTATCTTGCCATGTACGATACAGATTTTAAAAATCCAAGTCATAAGGGATTGAGCTATTACGAATTGGAAAATCTTTTAGATGGTATTCCTGCAAGAAAAAGAATGCTCTTGATTGATGCTTGCAATAGCGGTGATTTCGATAAAGAATATGTTGCAGAAGAAACTCAAAATGATTCTGCTCAAACAAAAAATACAGTAAGAGGTCAAAATATCAAAAAAAGAGAGACCATTTTAAAAACAGATTTCTATGTCATGAAAGAATTATTTATAAACACAAGTAATACTACCGGTTCATATATTATTAGTGCAACTTCAGGACTACAGAATGCAATTGAAGGTATTCAGAATCATGCCGATAAATCTTTAATTGAAAACGGCGCATTCACTTATGCTATATTAGAATACATAAATAATAATAAGAATTCTCCGGAAAAACTGACCGTAAATCAACTAAAACAATATGTAGAAAGAAGAGTAGTTGAGCTTACAAATGGAAATCAAAATCCAACATCAAGAAAAGAGACTATGGAAATTGACTGGAATTTATGGTAGTAAAATTATATTTTATTAATCTTCCAATTAAATATAAATTTATTACCGTAACAATACTTTTGTATGGGGTTATCATAACAGAGTTTTTTTGACGCTCAATTCAATAAATTTTCTATTCTATTCTCATTTATATTTTAATGCACTGATTATTTTTGGTTACGATATTTTATCAAATTTTTAGATTTTATGTTACTGTAAAATATTCAAAACCTCATCAATGCCATTTGTTTACAATATGTGAGTGAACAAAAATTAATAATACTGGCTTACTTAACTTCAAAATTATCTATCTTTGTGGTGAATATGAAGATGTTAATTTTAACCGAAAAGTAAAGAACCTTTATTTTTAAAGGTTTGGGATCAAAATTTTATAAACACGTAATGGAAGATTGGGAACTCGATTTCAAATGGCTGGAAACACGGCACAAAATAAAAGACCTGCTGAATTTGGAAGCAATGCCCGATTTACAATCGACACTCTTTCTTTTGGGTGTTCAGGAATTGGGACAGGTTAAAGAAGATTATACCAAAGAAGAAAAACAGGATCTGATACATATTGCCACCTGCCGGCTGCTCAGCTACGACGGTTACTATGAATTTGAAGGAATTGATACGGACGGCTGGCCGCATTGGAGGCTGATTCAGCCACTACCAAAAAAAGAACTTAAGGAACAGGAACGTTATTTGCAGATACAGGTCATTCGCTATATGGAAGAACTCATGAGTGATTATTGAGGAACGGCTTAGAGATAACTTGAACAAGTTCGCTTGAATTTTTCGCGCTAAACTGCGTTGCAAATCCTCGCGATAGCACCACTATCGCTGCGGTTTGCGCCTTGTTTATCACAAAAACTTCTACACTCCTTTTGTTCAACTTATTTCTAATCCATTCCTGATTTATTGGTATTTTAAAAAATCTGTTGTTATGAAACATTTAATTTTTCTCATCACCGCAGTTATTCTGACTACAGCCTGTAACAGAACCACTGCTCAAAAGGTATCAAAAGTGGATAATGTAAAAAAAGAGGAAGCCCTCTCGGCTTCTCCGATGGTGGAACTTCAAACCACTATGGGCAATCTGAAAATTAAACTTTATGAAAACACGCCCGGTCACCGCGACAATTTTGTAAAACTTGTTAAAGAGGGTTTTTATGACTCAGTCCTTTTTCACCGTGTTATTCCAAGTTTCATGATTCAGGGCGGAGATCCTGATTCAAAAGGAGCGCCTGCAGGCAAAATGTTGGGCATGGGTGGTCCGGGTTATACCATTCCTGCTGAATTTGTGGACAGCAACATTCATGTGAAAGGTGCATTGGCTGCTGCCCGCATGGGCGATCAGGGAAATCCAACGAGAGCCTCGAGCGGATCTCAGTTCTATATCGTTCAGGGCCAGTCTATGAGCGATGCACAGCTGAATCAGATTGAGCAGATGCGCAATTTCAAATACACTGAGGAACAGCGTAAGGAATACAAGGAAAAAGGCGGTACTCCCTTCTTGGACCGTGAATACACGGTATTTGGTGAGTTGGTAGAAGGTTTTGATGTGTTGGATAAAATCGGTGCTGTAGCGGGAGATCGTTCCAATCGTCCAAATGTGGATGTCATGATTATTAAAGCTTCCATCGTTAAGTAATTTGATTTTTAGCCTCAGACTTCGGGTAAGCAGACTTATTCGAAAATCTGATTATCTGAAGTCTGACAATCTTATTAATAATGAAAATATTATACATTTTTCCGCATCCGGACGATGAAAGCTATGGGCCTGCAGGAGCTATGTACAAACAAGTCAACGAGGGACATGAAGTTCATCTGCTCACACTCACGAAGGGCGGTGCTACCAAAGAACGTGAGCGCTTTGGATTGAGTGTGGAAGAAATGGGAGAAGTCCGCGCTGCCGAAATGTTGGAAATGGCAAAAGTGTTGAAACTGACCAATCTGACTGTTTGGGATTGGCCCGACAGCGGTCTGCAGGATGTGGATCCAAGAAATCTGGAAAGGGCGATTGCCGAATTTATACGCAAATTGCAGCCTGAAATTGTAGTAAGCTATCCGGTGCACGGCGTCAGCGGCTTTCACGATCATTTGGTCTGTCACGCTGTTGTAAAAAGAGTTTTTCTGCAACTGCAGGATGAAGAGAGTAATGAATATCTGAAAAGATTGGCATTTAATACTATTCCAGATCATAGTCGGCCAACATTTTCTGACGAAGGATTTATTTTTATGCGGCATTCTGTAAAAGCAAGGATTGACTGTATAGTAGAACTTAGTGATATGGAATTGGTTAAAAACAAAGAAGCCTTATTTTGTTATAAAACATATTTGCAAATTATTGAATCCTCAGGCATCCTGAATAAATTGGGGCATCATGTCTATTTTGAAATTTACAATGAACAATTCGATCCTCCGCTAAAAAGTCTTACGGATAAAATAGGGTAGATTGTAAAAATGTAGCGGGTAGAGGGTACTTGGTACACTACCTGATTTTACTTTCTAATTTTGAAATTAGCTTCAAAGAATCTTATTTGAAAATTCACACGGACCAAGAAGTAGCCGCGAAGCGATACACAGAGAAAAACATTTTTAACTGATAATCTGGAATCTGATAATCTTTTTTAGAAATTCACACAGAGGCACAGAGAAAATAACATTTTTGTCTGATAATCTGACAATCTTCAAATCCGCACATTAAATGTCAGCTCAGATAAAAAACCTCGCAAAACAGACCGCCCTATACGGATTGAGCAGTATTGCCACTCGGGTTTTGGCCTTTGTTTTTCTGACCCCTTTTCTGACCTACAGTTTTTCAACGGGCGAAATGGGCATACAGACAGAGTTATACTCTTGGGCTGCCTTTCTCCTTATTCCCTTTACCTACCGCATGGAAACGGCAATGTTCCGTTTCGGCAGCAAGCAGGAAGAGCTGCTGCCGGCCTTCCGCACTGCGGCTATGTCCATTATCTTTTCCACCATATTTTTGGCTGGACTGCTGCTTTACTTTTCCGGATCAATTGCCGCCTGGCTGGAATATCCCGAAAAGCAGCAATATATTGTCTGGATTATCCTCATTGTAGCGCTCGACGCCCTTGTTGCCATACCTTTTGCCTTGCTCAGGCTGGAAGAAAAAGCGCTGAAATTTGCAAGGATTAAGATTATCAATATGCTCAGTTATCTGGGCTTGGTTTTCTTTTTTGTATCGGCCGGTCCGACCCTTTACATCAAAGAATGGCTTTTTGCAGGATACTGGTTCAATCCCTTTACGGGGATAGGCTGGGTTTTTATTGCCAATCTTATTGCTAATGTCCTGACGCTTGGTATGCTCATGCCGGCCTATATCAAACTGTTCCGAAATAGAGAAGGGCAGCCTTTTTTCGATAAAGTCCTCTGGAAAAAAATGATGGTTTATGCCGGTCCGCTCATCATTGTGGGATTTGCAGCGGTCATTAATGAGGTCTTGGACCGATCCCTGCTGAAAATGCTGCTGCCCGGCGATCTCGACAGTCGATTGGCAAAGGTAGGTATTTATGGTGCCTGTTACAAGATTGCCATTTTTATGAATCTGCTCACGCAGGCATTCAACTATGCGGCCGAGCCTTTCTTTTTCAAACATGCAGCCAAGGACGGTTCGCGGCAGCTTTATGCCGATGTGGCCCTGCTTTTTACCATTGTCGGCTGCCTGGTTTTTTTGGGCGTCATGGTCTACATGGATATTTTCCAATATTTTGTAGCCGCACCTTTCCGCGAGGGGCTGCATATTGTCCCCATTCTGTTGTTGGCCAATCTCTTTTTGGGCCTCTATTACAGCGTTTCCACCTGGTTCAAACTGGCGGATAAAACCACGATGGGTGCTTATATTTCCGTCATCGGCGCGCTTGTGACGATTATTGCCAATGTTACGCTCATTCCCTTGCTGGGTTACAGCGGTGCCGCCTGGGCTACACTGCTCTGCTATGCCGGGATGCTGGCCCTATCGTACTATCTGGGTCAGAAGCACTACCCGATTCCTTATGACCTCAATAAGATCCTGACTTATCTGGGCGCTGCTCTGCTTTTTTACCTCATACATTATTTGCTCCGCTCCCTATTTTCTCAGGCTTCTTTCCTGACTTTCAGCATTAGTACGCTGATTTGGGCAGGATATTTAGTGGGCATTTGGGTGCTGGAAGGGAAGAATTTGAGGGGGATTTTGAGGAGGTAGGTAGAAATAATAAAATTCTAAATGAGTTTCTTCGAATTATAATTGTAATTCAGTCATATAATATTAATCAAAATGTCAGATATAGAAACCAAAATAAACTATTGGATATTTCAAGGCAATCCTAAATTTTATAAAGTAATTGATGCCTTAAACGATGAGATGCTTACCACTTGGCGTGTTAAAGCTCTTGAGGGCAAAATAAAGATAGGCGATAAAATTATTTTATGGCTAACCGGAAATAATCAAGGTTGCTATGCTTTAGGTGAAGTTACTTCAAATGTTTATGAGGGATTTGACGAAGAAGAACAGACCAAGTACTATATTGAAGAAAGTAAAAATGAGTTTAATAAACGTGTAAAAATAAATATCACTCACAATT
>JBIKQC010000094.1:0-11501 GCA_044349855.1 Saprospira sp. | reverse complement strand
AGTATTTAGAAAATGCTACCGAACTAAAAGAACTTAAAGTTGGCACTCAAGGCACTAATTTTACTGCGACTGAAGAACAATACGAAGCTATTTTGGACATTGTAACCTCAAGAAATAGTGGTGAATATTTAGCAATTAAAAATAAATTAGATCGTACTAAACTAAATTCTTTTCTAGAACTATTGAGGGATTTTGTAAGGTCTAATAGTTTAAATAAATCTGACGATAGAATTAGTTTTAATATAAGAAAAAGCAAAAATCGATTAGTTTTTTTAATTGGTAGTCGGTATGTTTTTAGTATTGAAAATAATAATAATCAAACTGTATTTTCATTTACTACAAATGAAATATTAAGTGATAAATATGGCCCATTTACTAATCAGAATGGAATTGCTGAAGCATATTGGAACATTGTAGAGGATATCAGTAATTACAGAAATAACATTATTAAGGGATTACTAATTGAATTAAACAGATCTTACAGATGCCCCTTTAGAAGATACGCTAATCAAGATTTCATAGATGACATTTATCAAAACGAAATTCCTATGGTTAAGGAAATTAACAAATCATCTTATCCGTTAAACACCATTTTCTACGGCCCTCCGGGTACTGGAAAAACCTACAATACGATACTACGTGCTGCAGAAATAATTGAAAACAGAAAGATTGATTCATATAAAGAAGCTTTAGATATTTTTAATGTTAATCTTCACAATAGAATTGAATTTATCACTTTTCATCAAAACTACAGTTATGAGGATTTTATTCAGGGTCTAAGGCCTGTAACCGATAATAAATCATCACTAATCTTTGATAAGAAAGATGGCGTTTTCAAAGAAATTGCAGATAAAGCCTTAGAAAATTCAAAATTATCAAAAAAGGCTCCGGAAGAACTTTCAAAGGAGGCATTGTTCAATAATGCATTGGAGAAACTAAAGGATAGTATTTTAGATACTGAAAAACTAATTAAAATTAATGATACAGCTTATTTTACCGCTGTTGAGGAAGATGCATTTAGGTATTCAGGTGACAACTGGACATTAAATGAAAAAGGATTTAATGGGTTTAGAATGAAGTATTCCGATTTAGTTAGATTTTACGAAGAAGGTGTAACAGAAAGAAAGGAAATAAAAGATCTTAATAACATTTCAGGATTAGCTAAACAACATGCTTCATATTTTTTCAAGGCATTTGAGTTAATTAAGGGACTAATTGACTCAAATCAAAAAGTGAATACAAAAGTTGAGAAGAAAAATTATGTAATTATAATTGATGAAATTAATCGTGCTAATATTTCCCGAGTTTTTGGAGAGCTGATTACGCTTATCGAACCTGATAAAAGATCAGATGGGGAAATAGCACTCGAAGCTAAATTGCCCTCCGGCGATCGATTTGTTGTACCCTCTAATCTGTATATCATTGGCACAATGAATACAGCAGACAAATCTATTGCTTTACTTGACATTGCATTAAGAAGACGTTTTGAATTTGAATCAATGTATCCATTGTATGAAATTGACGGTTCAGAAATTTACGATAAGGACATTCTTCTGAAGATAAATGAGCAAATAATAAAGTCAAAAGGACATGACTTTCAAATAGGACATGCATATTTCATGGGCGATAATAAAGACTTAATTCAGAGGATGAATAAAAAAGTAATTCCTTTATTACTGGAGTACTTTATGAACGATAAAAATGAAGTGAAAAAGATATTAGAAAACGCTGGACTTCAAGTTGATGAAAACGCTTGGCCTATGAAAATTACAGGTAAACGTGTTTAACTTATTCGAATATCAAAACAAGATAGCTGTCAAAGATGATTTTGACGGCTTAGAAAGTTTTTTGGATGACATTTGGGCAAAACGCGAGAATAACTCATACTATTCTGAAAATTCTGATAGTAAAATTGAATCACAACGATTTTTACAATTTATTCACAAATCGAATGAATTAAAATCAAACAAATATGTTGGCGTAATTCATTTTAATGGCCACAAGATAAATCTGTTACCCAAAATATTTTACGATTCAGGTAAAGAATATAATCCCGAAGAAGTAAATCAAATCCAAAATCATTTTTTATGGTGGTTAAGCTATTGCAGAAAAATAAAATTTCCTAATTATCAAGCTTCACTTGGCAGCGTAAAAAGTGATTTTTTTGAAGTTCTGATTTATTTATTCTCGAAATACACAAGAGAACTGTTAAGCAGTTCAATTTACCAGCAATATGAGGAAGTAAATAAAGAACTTTCCTTTATGAAAGGTCGATTAAATATAAACGAGTACATAAATGAAAACATCAGCAAAGGCAGATGGCATCAGCTAAATTGTACATATGATGCATTTGTATTTGACAATGAATTTAACCGAATAATTAAATATGTTACGACATTATTGTTTAATGTTACTTCAAGCCAAGACAATAAAAAGAATTTAAGAGAAATATTGTTCATCCTTGATGAGGTTTCCGATGAAAAAGCAAGTGCCGAGCAGTGCGAAAAAATAACATTTAATCCTATGTTTGGCGAATTTGAAACAGTTAGAGATTACTGTAAGTTATTCCTTACAAATTGTGTATCATTTGATTACAAAAATGATTTAAAACTCTTCGCCTTTCTGCTTCCTATGGAATACTTATTCGAAGACTTTATTTTCGGATTTATAGAAAAAGAAATCCCGTCTATTGAAGCAAAAGCACAGCGTAGTGACATATACCTTGACAAATCAAGATCATATAACCTTAAACCTGACTTATTTCTAAAAACTGAATTCAAATCTCTTATTGCTGACACTAAATATAAAATTGTATATTCAGATGAGAGTGATCCCCAAAAAGGGATTTCTCAAACGGATCTTTATCAAATGCTTGCTTATGCTGTACGTTTTGAAGTTAACGAGATCATTCTGTTTTATCCTGATACGATGAAGCACAATCAAGAGAATTCTACCGAAATAATTATTAAAGATGCCCTGGCAAACAATCAGGAAATTTCTATAAAAGCATATCAATTGCCAATAATAAACAAGGCACTTATATCTAAGGCATTAGAATCAAAAACAGAATTAAAAGACTTATTCGAGGAGACTATAATTGAGCTTAAACATAAAATAGAAAAAATTCTAAAGTAAAGAGCATCGGTATTGTTTTGATGTTAGCCAAAAATTCACCCCTCCAAAACAAAAAAAATCTTATTTTTACCAAAGTATCCATAAGGGTGCGGCTAAGAGCAAATCTTAACCTCACCCTTTTTTAAAATGCATTTTTTAAAAATCCAAGGTATATATTTAGGACAATATTTAGATTCCAATAAACAAAATTCCATCAGTTTATAGTATCAAAGTCGAATCAAAATCGAATCATATCGTATCATATCGTATCATTTTGACAAAAAAAGCTATTAAATCAAGCACAATTCCAAATAAACTTAATATTCCGATTCCAACTGTTAAAAGGATACTTAATGAACTAATTTCCAAAAATCTGATTAAAAAACATGGAATTGGGCCTGGTACATATTATACAATAAAATAATTTTTAAAATAACAGAGCCATGCAAGTAAAAATCGTCAACAAATCAGCATTCCCACTGCCGGAATATGCCACAGAAGGCAGTGCAGGCCTCGACCATCGGGCTCATTGTATTGATGTTATCTAATAATATCAACTGACAAAATGTCATACTTTTACAAAAAAGTTCTATCTTTGCATGGAAGATAAAAGTTAAAAGATAGAAGGTGAAAAGCTTTAAGTCTAACATCTCCCATCTCAAGTCTCCCATCTAAAATCTTATATCTATTATAATGGAATTATACGATAATAATCCAACTCTTGACTTAAACAAAGAACAGGTCGAGGAAACCCGACAGGGCGATGTCTTTTTTAAAGAACAGATGCTCAAAAAAACGGAGGGCAGCCACAAGAAATTTTACATTGAAAGTTATGGCTGTCAAATGAATTTCAGCGACAGCGAAATCGTTGCCGCAATTCTATCCGACATGGGTTATGAACCTACCCGCGAGATGGAATTGGCCGATCTGATTCTGGTCAATACCTGTTCTATTCGCGAAAAAGCAGAAGATACCGTTCGCAAACGCCTTCGTGTTTTCGACAAACTGAAAGAAAAAAATAAGGGCATGCTCATCGGCGTTCTCGGCTGCATGGCCGAGCGCATGAAACATACCTTGCTCGAAGAGGAAAAACTGGTAGATATTGTGCTTGGTCCCGATGCTTACCGCGATCTGCCCAACCTCATTGCTACTGCAGAGGATGGCGACAAGGGTATAAATGTATTCCTTTCCAGAGAAGAAACTTACTCTGATATAAATCCAGTCCGCTTAGATAACAACGGTGTTTCAGCCTTTGTAACCATCATGCGCGGATGCGACAATATGTGTTCCTTCTGTGTTGTGCCTTTCACCCGCGGACGGGAGCGCAGCCGCGATCTGTTCAGTATTATTGCCGAATGTCATGAACTTTTTGGCCGCGGATACAAAGAGGTAACACTCTTGGGTCAAAATGTGGACAGTTACAAATGGAAAAATCCGGAAAATGAACAAATTGTCGATTTCGGCGATCTGCTCGAGGCTGTAGCCCTGATCAGCCCTGATCTTCGGGTGCGTTTTTCTACCTCACATCCAAAAGACATCAGCGATAAAGTACTGTACACAATGGCAGCCCATGAAAATATCTGCAAATATATTCACCTGCCGGTACAATCGGGCAGCAGCCGCATCCTGAAAAAGATGAACCGTACTTATGATCGTGACTGGTATATGCAGAAAATAGACCGCATCATGGAAATTATGCCCGACTGCGCCATTTCATCGGATGTGATCTGCGGATTTTGTACCGAAACGGAGGAGGATCATCAAGATACGCTCTCAGTTATGAAACACAGCGATTACAGCATGTCTTATATGTTTTTCTACTCTGAGCGTCCGGGTACTTTGGCAGAACGAAAATTCGAGGATGACATCCCCGAGGAACTGAAAAAACGCCGCCTGGAAGAGGTAATCCGCCTGCAGAATCAGCTGTCTTATCAGCACAATCTGCGCGATATCGGAAAAACCTTTAAAGTGTTGGTGGAAAAAGTGTCAAAACGCAGCGAAGTAGAATTGGCAGGCCGCAATTCACAAAATAAAATGATCGTTTTCCCTAGAGCCGATGTGCAAATTGGAGACTATGTATATGTGAAGGTGACGGATTGTACGCAGGCTACTTTGAGGGGAGAGCTTATTTCAATTTGAGGATTTGGAGATTTGAAAATTTGAAGATGATAGAGAAATTGCATACAAAGAATTTAACCTGCTTTTCTGATAACGGAAATTCATAAAGGTAAAAGTGCAATAAACTGCACATTTATATCGAAATTTACCTCTGAACTTATTTTTTATGCCAAAAAGAGCCATATAATGCACTTTGAGCAATTGATTCAAACTGTGAAATCACGCAGAGAGATGCTGAAAGTAACTCAGGAAACCTTGGCAGAAGTTTCCGGTGTGGGGCTGCGGACATTAAAGCAGTTTGAAAGCGGAAAAGGCAATCCTACCCTGCAAACCCTCGAAAAATTGGCAGATGCTTTAGGTTTGGATATTTGCTTACAGGTTAAAAAAATGCCTTGATATGCGTACTGCAAAAATATTGTACAAAGGAGAGGAAGCAGGCATTATAACACAACATGACGATGCTTCTTTTACTTTCAGGTATCATGATAAATGGATGGCAGATGCTTCTAAACCGGCAATTTGTCTTACATTGCCCAAAACAAAACAGGAATATAATTCACAATATCTTTTTCCTTATTTTTTTAATATCATACCTGAAGGTGCCAATAGAAAGGCAATCTGTACAGATCTGAGAATGGATGAGGACGATTATTTTGGCATTCTGCTGATAACAGGGAAACATGATACGATAGGTGCGATTAAAGTGGTAAAAATTTAATAGAGATGGCTTTACCTGAGTTAAAATTTTGCCCCGGAACCTTAGCTGAAAGCTATAACACTTACAGCAAGGCCTGTCTGAATCAACTGTTTAACGGTAAAAAAGTCAGCCATATATTGCCTTATAAGGAACTGCTTGGCAATAAAAGAGAGCTCGGTCAATTTTTGGAAACACAGAAAAGGGTGTCAATTTCAGGAGTTCAGGAAAAATATTCTGTTTTATTGGATAAAAAAGAAATTCGTTTAATTAAGGATGCTGAACAGGGCACTTATATTCTGAAAACAATTCCGGCTAAGATTAAAAATGCGGCGCAAATGCCGGCTAATGAGCACTTGACTTCGCAGATAGCACAGCAGGTCTATGGTATTGAAACAGCTGCCAATTGTTTGATTTTTTTTGGAAACGGAGATCCGGCACTTTTAGTAAAACGATTTGATATAAACGGGGATGGAAAGAAACTTGCATTGGAGGATTTTGCTTCTTTGGCAGGAAAAACACCGCAAAGAGATGGGGAAGACTACAAGTATCAGGGCAATTATTCAGACTTATTCGAGATTATGCGGCATAATTTACCGGCCTACAAGGTAGAATCGGTAAAATTATTAAAATTGATTATATTTAATTACCTGTTTTCTAATGGAGATGCTCATTTTAAGAACTTTTCAATATTGGAAACAGCCTTAGGCGATTACAGGTTAAGCCCTGCTTATGATTTGCTCAATAGCAGAATTCATATAGAGGACAAAGATTTTGCCTTGGATGATGGATTACTGCCAAGAAACTTGGCAATTGCTAAAGTTAAAAAACAAATTTTCAAGTTGGCCAATCTTGCGGGAATATCCGAGTCTATGACACAAAATATCTTTGCTTCGATGACAATACATACAGAAAAGGTAGAAAAATTGATCAACGCCTCATTTCTAAACGAGAAATTAAAAAGGAATTATTTACAGGCTTTCCAATCACGATTAAAAAAAATCCAACAGGATTAAACACAAATTGCTTACGGAATATTATATAACACTGCTTATTTCATTTCAATATATATCAATGTAAAAATCTAAAAATATGGCTTACAGTGATTTTACATTCAGACAGCTGTTAAAAGAATACGGACTTCATTATAAACTTCAAAGTCTCAATCTTTCCAGTGCTGCTAACTTGATCGTACCAAGCGAATATTTATTGAAAGATTTGCAGGAGGCTAAAATGATGCCTATTTACAGTGAGAAAGCGAAGTCGGAGCTGATAATTACACCTGTATTGAAGGAGCTGCGTAGGCACTGTGATTATGATTTTACGATATTCTCCGGTTATGGACTTGATTTAGGTGGAGAATTGTCTGGGATTTGCGATTATATAATTGCGAAAATTCCAAATGCCATTGAAGTGGAAGCACCCATTATTTGTATGGTTGAGTCGAAAAATAAATCACCGGAAGAAGGTTATGCACAATGCGCCGCCGAAATGTATGCTGCTAAAATTTTCAATGAACGTGAAGGTAAAACTATGCCCTACATTTATGGCTGTGTAACAAATGCTTTTGATTGGATCTTTATGCGACTCGAGGATGATACCTTTTATATTGATCAGAAAAGATATAATCTTGAAGATACATCCAAACTACTAGGCGTCATGTATTATATTGTCAAACAATTTAAGGCTTACTAAACACACCATATTTAATCTGTTCGCCATCTACCCCACTGATACATATTTCAAACTTCAGCATTTATGCAGCAACATTAAAAACTATGAAAATTAAACAAATTGCATTGTTATCAGCTGCCCTTTTGGGATTTAGCTTCAATGCTTACAGTCAGCCCGGACTGAAACAGGAATCGGTTTCCATATTTAAAAACTCAACTGCCTTTTTCGTGAAATCGGGACAGGTGACAGCCAAAGATAAAAAGTGGGAAATCGTTGGTGATACTATTCCAAGAGCCTTGAACGGTACTTTTTGGATTTCTTCTCCAACCAAGGAATTGGGTATTGTAAAAAGCTTTTTGCAGGATAAGGAAGTGCAGGGTTTGGTCAATTACTACTCCGATATGTTCGTTGCCAACGACGGTAAACGCGTACGTTTTATCCCCGCAGGAGATTCTACCTGGATGGAAGGCAAAATAAAAGTTTTGCAGACGCCTAATCCGGATCCAACAAAACCGGCCATAAAATCGGGGGCACTTTTTGCACTTATTCAGGCAAATGGCAATACTTCCATGCTCACGTCTAATCAGGTGAATGCCGCTAAAAAGGTAGAGTTTTTGGATAGTCCTTCTTTTACAAATGCTTCTATTCAGAAATTGCCGGTCATGCAGGCCAATTTTACAACTACAAAAGAGAAACAGCCGTTGGATTTGATGTATCTGAGTCAGGGCATCAGCTGGACTCCTGATTATTTGATTGAGCTTTTAACGGATGACAAGGCCCGTATGACCCTCAGAACTACCGTGATCAATGAGGCGGAGGATATTGAAGTGGCTAAACTGAATATGGTGGCGGGTGTGCCCAATTTTAAATATGCTACCGTAATTGCCGATTTCTTTAATCTGATCTCAACTAATAATCAATACAACACCCGTGCTCTTGCACAGACCTATCAGAACCTGGCAGCGCCCATGATGAATGCTGCAGTTTATGATAATGAAGCTGTTTTTGCTGCAGAAGATTTCAATCCGGTTCCGACAGGAAATATCGGTGTTGCCGAAGGTACCGCTATTGAGGACCTCTTTTTCTACAGTTTGGATAATATTATGATCAAAAAAGGAGAACGTGCCCTTTTGGATATTTTTACAGCAGAAATCCCTGTAGAGCATGTTTACGAGGTTATACTCGGTCAAAACAGCGCATCCTATACAACAGCTTACAGCTTCGAACAGCAGAAATTACCTGTCATTCATACATTGAAACTGACAAACACAAGTGATTATGTTTGGACTTCAGCTCCTGCTATGGTCGTAAAAAATGATAAAGGCAAAATATCTCCTGTCAGTCAGGATCTGTTGAAATACACCTCCAAAAAGGATAATATCAATATTAAACTGACAGAAGCACCGGATGTTGCCATCAAATTTTCAGAAAAGGAAGTTTCCCGAAAGGTGAATGATAAGACAATTAAGGAAGCCAACAACCGTATGAGATATTATGATATGGTGACTATCGAGTCTGAAATTGAGATTCAAAACTATAAATCTAAAGAAATACGACTTGATACAAAACGTGCCATCATCGGCAAATTGGGAGAAAGCAACGAAAAATGGAAATTGGCGCCACGCCTGCAAAATTACGACAGTTACAACCCTTTTACTGATGTTTGCTGGGAATTGAAAATCAAATCGGGCGAAACCAAGAAAATTGTTTACAGATACGAAATATTTGTAACGCATTACTAATACAATTTTAGAGGATAGAGAAAGCGTAATATTTTTCTCTATCCTCTTTCTTATGAAATAAGGATGGACATACAAACAGTTAAACAAAGATTTGGTATTATAGGGCACTCCAATCTGTTGGAACATGCCCTTAAAACGGCGGTACAGGTAGCACCGACCGACCTTACAGTGCTTGTTACCGGCGAAAGTGGGGTGGGAAAGGAGTCATTTTCAAAAATCATACACAGCCTTTCGGCCCGAAAGCACAATAATTTCATTGCCATCAACTGCGGTGCATTGCCGGAAAGTACGATCAATTCAGAACTTTTTGGACATACTAAAGGCGCTTTTACCGGAGCAGTCGGCGACAGAAAGGGTTATTTTGAAACCGTAAACGGGGGTACTATTTTTTTGGATGAAATTGGCGAAATGCCGCTCGATACTCAGACTTTTTTATTGCGGGTTTTGGAACAGGGCGAATTTGTTAAAGTAGGCTCCTCTGTGGTGGAAAAGACCGATGTCCGCGTTATTGCAGCCACCAATGTTAATCTTATGGAACGCATCCGACAGGGTAAGTTCCGCGAAGACCTCTATTACCGTCTCAGCACAGTGGTCATCAGTGTTCCGGCATTGAGAGAGCGCGGCGATGATGTGCAATTACTTTTCCGCAAATTTGTAACTGAATTTGCCGAGCAGTACCGCAGCCAATTGGTGAGATTGGATGATATTGCACAGCAAATGCTTCAAAAATACACTTGGCCCGGCAATATCCGTGAACTTCGCAATGTGGCCAAGCGCGTAGCGCTTTTCGCAGAAGACAAAGTGGTAACAGCTGATGAACTGCTCCGATTTCTGCCCGATGCTCAGCAGAATAATCTGCCAATTCCGGCAGCCCAATACAGCAGTGGTTCAGATAATCCTTATGGACAGGGCTTTTATGAACGTGAAATCCTCTTCAAGTTTCTATACGATATGAAAAAGGATCTGAATGACATGAAGGCATTGATTGCAGAACTTGCCCGTACCAATAATCTGCAAATGCCGGGGGGGATACCTTCCACAGCAGTTACGACATCGCCTAAAGTTCCTTCCAACTATATTCCTGAAGTGTACGAAAAGCCCGTGGTCAATACGCAACAGCCTTTTATTATCAATCAGTCAGCGGATTCGAATGTGAATTCAAACGGAGATTATGGTGATGTGGAAGAAATTGAGGAAAGTCTGTCGATGGATCAGATGGAAAAAGAACTCATTGAACGTGCGCTGAAAAAACACCGAGGCCGCAGAAAAGAAGCTGCTAAAGAATTGCGCATTTCTGAAAGGACGCTATATAGGAAGATAAAGTTGTATGATATTGAGATGTAATTTGGTAGAGGGTACTTGGTACTTAGTACATGGTATTTTAGTGTTTGTACTTTAGATACAGAGAGAAATTGAAATGATATAGAAAAAACCCGATGGCTTCAGCCTTACCTCAATGAGACGGTGGCTTTAGCCTCCGGCAAATTACACCCTGATAACATTAGTTATGAAAAAAATACAAAAAACAGATGCCGAATGGCGCCTAGAGCTCAACGAACTTGAATACAAAGTGCTGCGGCAGGCAGGCACAGAACGCCCATTTGCCGGAAAATACACCGATCACGAGGAGGATGGAACCTACAAATGCCGCGCCTGCGGACATCCGCTCTTCGAATCTACCCATAAGTTTCACTCCGGCTGTGGTTGGCCCTCCTTTTGGGGGGAGTTGGAAACAGCTGATATAAAACAACATATAGACAAAAGCCATGGCATGACCCGCATAGAACTGCTTTGTCCTGCCTGCGACAGCCATCTTGGCCATATCTTTAATGACGGGCCCAAACCCAGTGGTCTGCGCTATTGTATCAATTCTGTATGTTTGGAATTTGTGCCCAAACAGGTGTAATTTATGAATATTCTCCTAAAAATATTTATTGCTGCTATCCTGATGATAATAGGCCTTGGCTTGCTTTTGTCCGCTACCATATTATTCCTGCTTAGTGTTGATTTTAAAGGTCCGAATTTTTTGCTGAATGCGCACCCAAACTTTCCCTTAAAGCCAAATGTTTGGCCTTATAAGCTTTCCAATCGGATGCTTTTATAATGACTTCTTCCTTTGCAGTTGACTCTTTTTTCTCAATAGCATTACAGGAAAATAA
>JBIKQC010000375.1:0-5066 GCA_044349855.1 Saprospira sp. | reverse complement strand
ATTTGAACATAATGGTAAATATTATATCCTGGATTGGAAATCAAACTATTTGGGAAATACACTCAATGCTTACAATATGGACAATATGGAAACTGCTATTAAAGCAAATTCATACGATTTACAATATTATATCTACAGCGTTGCGCTATGTCGTTTTTTGAAACAACGAATTGCCGATTTTGATTACGACAAACATTTTGGTGGGGGATTTTGGGTATTTTTACGCGGTTGCCGTATTGGTGAATCTACAGGGATTTTCCATCAGAAACCCGAAAGAGAAATATTTGAAAGCTTTGATCTGCTTTTCGGATAGGGAAAATTGCAGTAAAATGCAGGAAAAAGGCCAAAGACACACCACAATTCACTAAAAACAGCATCTTACCTAAAGACCTAAGTTATCTCTTGTTTTACTCCTTTAGCAATCGGCAAAAAATGTACAAATTCCTTCTCTATTTCCTACTCCTCAGCAACTTTACAATCGCTCAGCCCGGTGACCCCCAATTGATGATTCTTGCCGAAAACCGAAACAGAATCGAACTTCTGGAAAAATTAGAAAAGGACCCGCATAATCCCAAGCTATTGCTGGAAAAGGTAAATATGGACTTAAAATGGTTGAGAATTGATCTTTACAGTCAGCCAAACAGGGCCGGATTTACAAATTCAACAGAGCTATCAAGTGAAACAGCAACTCAATTAAATGAGCTTATTGCCCTAAAACAGGATGCCCATCTCTATTTTTTAAAAGGAAAGTATAATTTTTATTATAGCGGAATAAGTTATGCAATCGAAGATTTTGAAAAAGCAGCGGATTTGGCCGAAGATTCTAACCTAAAAAGAGAGATAAATTACAATCTGAGTTTATGCTATTATCATCGAAATGAGGAAAAACAGGCAGCAGATCTTGATAAAGCTTTGGAATATATTGACTCCGCAAATACAGGATATGATCCGGGAAATGCACCCTATAATAGTGAAAAAATCTATTTCCTGGAACTCACCAAAAAAAATGAGGAACTCCTCGCCTATTACAAAGCGGCTGCAATAGTAGCTTTTACGGCCTGCATGGAGGGCAATGATATAACACTTTATCGTTTTGATGATAATTTTTTAGCAGGCCTTAATAATTTATATTTGGCTGCTGCTCATTTCTATAAACTCAAAAATTACAAAGAAACAATCGGCATCTTGGAACTTTGTATATCCTTCAGCTGTAAGAATAAATTTGATATAGAAATGCCGAATTTAAGCATCATTAAGTGCCATTATCTGCTTTCAAAAATTTACAGAGAATCCGGCAGCGAAGATCCGGAAAAAGCAGTTTATCATATCATAAAGGCATCGGATGAGCCAAAAAGCTGGCTGATAAACGAACATGAAATGGAAAAGGATCTGAATTATTTTTTAGAGACCTTTCCGAATAATTCTGATTTATACATTGCAAAGGCATTATTTATTTACAAACAGTTATGGCAGGGCGTTGAGGAAACCTATTTTATGGATAAAATAGACCCTTTGCTTGAAAAAGCCGAACAGCTCGGCAGTCAGAGTCATAAAATTCCGTTGATTCGTGCCCTTATAAACAGAAAATACCATCATAATGAACAGGCACTTTATTATGCAAAAGAAGCTGTCAGCCGGGATTCCCTGAATTATCACTGTCAGTCGGAACTGTTCGAGGTGATGAGAAATTTCCCGGATACTAAAGAGTCAGAATTTACGGCTTTGAGGAACAAAATAAATCCGTTGTTTTACGATAAAAAACCTGATTTTAAGCTATTTATAGAAATGATTAAAAATCACAAATAACAGATTTTGTAAATCAGGAAAGTTATAAAAAATTAAAACGATATACATATTTTATAATAGAAAATGCGCGACAGCTGAATAGTTTGTCGCGCATTTTTATGATATTATACAATATACAAAGTTAATTCATTACTTCTTTACTAACTTTAGTCTTCTTAAAGCCCTCAACCTTCGGTACAAACCAGCCCTTTCCGTTGCTTTGAAAAATATAGGCAAACATGATTTCATGATTGGTGCCCAATTGCGGTGACAACTTATTTACAGCGGAACTGAAAGCATAGCCCAGTCTGTAATTTTTCAGGAAATAGATACTAAAATCTGCTATGAAGGTTCCATCGCTGCTGAAACCTACACCTGCCGACAACAAATCATCGTAGAGATAATGTACATTAACATTAATATTTAAAGGAGAAACAGGTGCATATTTAATCCAGAAGGTAGGCTGTATATAATGTTTATGTTCCGATTTTTTAGTGGATAAATTTTGAATTTTAAACTTTGCGCCGCCATTAACATAAAAATGCGCAACCCTGCGGATGGTGGACAAAGCAAGATCATCATTGAATTTAACCTTCATGGAAATCATTTGCGGTACTGAAAAACCAACGAAATACAAATCATTGTAATAATAGATTCCTGCGCCGGCATCGGGCATAAACTGAGATTCATTATTGCTGACAATCAAGGGGTCATCAAGATCCTGATACCTGAGATCAGCACCTTTCAGTCTGTAGGAAAGTGCGGAAAGAGACAGCCCCAGGGAAATTCGGTTGCGTTTCCATTCTCCATTTTTTTCCGATTTGAAAGGAATATGATAGGCATAATTCAGGGTTACACCGGTAAAAGCAGTCGGCCCTGTTTTGTCATGAACAAAATATCCGCCATAGCCCATATTATTATCTTCATCAAAATGGCGAAAAGCCAGATTGGCAGTTCGTGGGGCATTTGGCATGCCAGTCCACTGATGTCTGTAACCGAGAGAAAGGGCAGTAATCCCCTCCCAGCCCATCATGCCGGGATTTAGTTGAAAACCGTTGTAAGTATATTCGCTCAACATGGGAAGCTGTTGAGCGCTGAGTTGCACAAAACTCAAAAAGCAGCATATCGACAGCGATATAATATGTAAAGTTTTTTTCATGCAGCAGTACGGCATTTAGTCAGGAACAATGCATTATACAGATATGCCGCAAGTTAATATTTTCTGCGAAATTTTACATTAGAAATTCGGTTCCGATGAAATATTTATTTCCTGAACTAAAATTGGTTGCTTTCCTAAACGCTAAATCAAGCTTTTCAGCAAGGCTGTCCATTCAGCCTGCAAGGTCCGGCCTTTATCTTTGGCATACCATAGCTGAACTTCTACAACAAATTCAGCATAATTGAGTCCGCGATTGTCATTTTTAAAATCCATTACCATTTTTTGTGCGGGTTCGGGGCGTGGACCCCAAACAGCTAATTCTTTAGCGCTTTCTGCATCTACAACAACTACTTTTGGTATGGCATTTCCGCCATTTGTACGGTATAAATTCATCAAATCCATATTTTCATCTCGCCAGACAATCTTCATTTCCCATTGTGGATTCAGTTCAATCATTTTTTGGATGATTGGAATATTCTGTGCCACATCTCCGCACCAGGCCTCGGCCAAAACAAGAAATATTATCGGTTTATTGATTCCGGCGATAAGTGTCCCAAGCTCATCTTCAATTTTGATGGTTTTAAGAATTCTGTTCATACGCTGCAGATTCATCTCTGTGTAATGTGACAAATCCTGCGATTGATTTATACCGCTGGTTTTACCTTCTGTAACAAGTGATTCTACGATATCGTGATATTGTTGGTAAGATATACTGATTTCTGTTTTTTCTTTTAAAATACTCATACTATTTATGATTTTATATGTGCTCAACAATGATACTTTAATGATTTTTCAAACAAAACTTCAATGGTGTTCTTTAATTCTTAAAAATTGACTGACATCATTAAAACAATGGCTTATATATGCTATGTTTGTATAAATAAATCAACTGATCATGAGAAAATTTAAAATTGGTTATACAGAAATTGTTATAGTTTTGGGGCTGACAGCTGCGCTAATGTCATTTTTATTGGTAGGCTAAATAGAATTTATGAACAGCCTAAAGCCCCAAAAGCCCTTCCGGTAAATTCATCAGCAGTGTTTTCTTATCCCTGTCCACTTCCAATATCAATTCTTCATTGAGTGGAATAAGTACCGTTTTCTTTAAATAGGTGATATAGGCCATTTCCTGTTGCGGGAACTCAGCTACTTCTTCAATGACAGCAATTTCACCTGATTCATTGTCAAAAATGGTATAGCCTTCCAAATATTTATAATGCATGCCTCCGGAATTGATCAATTCATCGCTGATAGTAATGTCTTCGCGACGCATGTATAAGTCTTTATGCATGAGCTGTTCTGCCTCATTTCGGGTATCAACTGCCTCTAATTTCATCAGCATCATATTGCCTTCCTGTATTTCCTCTACAAAGTATGGCACTTTCTGCCCTTTCAGTTCTATAAAAACTGCTTCTGTTTCGAAAAGGTCATCTATGAAATGATCTTCTACATTGAGTTTCAACTCTCCTTTGATACCATGTGCCTTTTGGGTGCGGCCTATTTTAATAAATTCACTCATTTATAATAGTTATGATTTTTGAATTTTTGAATTTTCCTAACGCTCGAACCTTGCCACTAACTTCAATCACTTTTTAATTTTCGCTTCGCGGTCCTTCGGTTCGCTTCGTGATCCTTCGGTTCGCTTAGCTGTCCAGGTTCTTATGGTTAATCTTTAATCTTTAATCTTTAATCTTTAATCTTTAATCTTTAATCTTTAATCTTTAATCTTTAATCTTTAATCTTTAATCTTTAATCTTTAATCTTTAATCTTTAATTTCAATTCATTTATTTTCATTTGCTTATATTCAGAATTTGGCTTTAATTTTAATCCTTTTTCGTAATATTTCATAGCTTCCTCAAACTGACCTTTTGCTTCAAACACTTCGCCTAATCCTGTAAGGGAGGCATGATGTTCTTCATTTTTATCAATTTTACGAATTTCTCTAAAGAGTTCTTCTGCACCTTCCAAATTATTAAATCCTTTGAATTCAATCCAGGCGAGGGTATCCAAATAATGATAATTTTTTGAATCCAATTTAACTGAAAGCGTTGACATACGACGGGCTTCATCCTTGACGCCGTCTGTTTTAAAAAGTACATTTGCCAAGTTATTCAGCGTACT
>JBIKQC010000102.1:0-10889 GCA_044349855.1 Saprospira sp. | reverse complement strand
TTTAAGCTGTTTGTGCGGATTGACAAAAACCATACGTTCGGCGCGGGCCATCTGCTTGCTGTCGAAGATCGAGATTTGGGCAATTCCAACAGGGAAAGTGGAGGTTGGAATGCTCAGGGAATTGACACCCGGCAAAGCTTCAATTGCTTTACTGAAGATCATTTTACCGCCGCTTTGTGCTACAACAAAAAGTTCTTCTTCCGTATTTGTCAATACATCCAATTGCATTTCCTGTCTGTTCTGTCCACGCAGACGTACAGTAATAGCCTTGTCTTTTGCTGCAGGCAAGTTGAAATTACCTTTTACATTGGCAGGCTGTTCAATGCGGGCAAGGTACTGTTTGCCGGCGATTGGACGGAATTCAAATTTGCCCATCCCTTTATGATAGCTGTTGAATTCAGCTACTTTTTTACCGTTCTGATCGACAATTACACCGCTTACATCGGCTGCTTTGCCAAATTCATCCAGGGCCTTGAAACCAACTGCATTGTTTAGACCGGCAACGAGTTCGCCCCCTTCAGGAAAAAACTGCAGGTCTATATTGCCCAATACCACAGGAACAGAGCGGGAGATAGACTCGGTCTGACCCTTGTATTGAAACATGACATTTAATATAGCGTCATTGGTGTTCAAATCTTTTGGGAGATCAAAACTGACTTTGGCAACACCTTTTTCATTGGTTTTGCCGCTGCCCTTCAGCGTTTCTTTGCCATCGAAACTGACAACATAAGTATAACTGTGGTTGGCAAGCACCTGTTTGTCCAAAGATTCCAGATTCAGCTGTGCTGATGCGGGAACGCCGGGGCCATAGGCATCGCGTTCAAACTCCAGTTTCATATTCAGATTCGGTAAAACGACGGCCTGCACCTGAATGTCGCGTTCAAAAAACTCTGAGGTATTGCCCTGCCATTTGGTATAGGCTTTCAGTTTGTATGTTCCGCCTTTTGCATTGGGCGCGATTTGGAAGTCGCCGGCTGCCTGTCCGTTTTTGGCTATGATACTGATGCTTTTTTCAACAGCTCCTCGGGGATTGATAAATTCGACATAAACAATATCGCTCTGTTTTGAAGGTTCAAGTGTTTGTGCATCGCGGATATAGGCACTGAGCCATATACTTTCGCCCGGTTTGTAAAGCGATTTGTCGAAATGCAGATAAACTTTCTCAGGGCGGTACTGCGCCTGATGTTTTACGAGTTTATCGAAAAGACCTTTTAGGAAGGGATGGTCGGAAAGTAGATTTTCGGTGGTCAGTGCCACTGTGATTCCAACTGTCAGCAGCATTACTATTGCTATTGCTGCGATTCTGAAACGTATTTGAAGAGTTTTCATGATTATTATTTTGTAGCTTTAAAATTGAGATTAGAGGGTCTATATAACTCCAATTTTGTAAATTCTGTTTTTTAGCGGGCATTTCAGTTGTCCTTTAGTCAACCTGAAAAAGAAGATGTCAACAGTTCTGACTTTGGTGTATCAATTTATAAAAAGTTCCTTTAAAGAAATCATTTGGGCTAAACATTGTTGTTAAAACAACAAAATAGCCAAATTGCTATTACAGCATTATTAGGAACCATTTTGTTATGTATCCTATTTTAAATAAATAAATAACCTATGTACAAGCAAGGGTCCAGTGTTTAATTTTTTATCGTACTCTTTTTTTTACTAAATAAAGGAAATAGAATAATGATCATAAGTTTTACAAACAGCCAAAATGTTATATATTTGACTTATAATCGATTTCTGATCTAAATTTCTAAGGACATGGAATTGAATTTTACAAAAAGAAAGAATAATGGCATTCAAAAAAAAGTTAATTGGAAGACTTGAAAAAGCCGATTTTCCCGACTTGGGGCTGGAAGATATCGATGTTAAAATAGATACAGGTGCTTTTACTTCAAGTATTCACTGTGCAGATATGAAAGAGGTAGGAGATAAACTACACTGCAAATTTTTAGACGAGTCACATATTGCATACAATCAAAAAGAACTTATTTTCGACGAATATGAAATGACTTACATCAAAAGCTCTAACGGTATTACAGAGCTACGTTATCAGATTGTGGTTTGTATTAAATTCGGGAGAAAATATTTCGACATAGAACTTACTCTTACCGATAGGGCAGAGATGAAATATCCGGTACTACTTGGGCGAAAATTTTTACAGGGAAAATTCGTTGTCGATGTGTCGAAAGTCAATAAACTCAAAAAATCCTAAAATAAGTTAAACAAAGACAAAAATGAAAAAAAAGAAGCTTAGAATGGTGATTCTATCTCAGAATCCAAAACTCTACTCGACTCAAAGAATAAAAGAGGCCGGGGAAAAGAGAGGTCATGAAATGCTGATTGTAAATCATGCAAAATGTGACCTGCTTATTCAAGGCAACAATCCTCAGATTTTTTATAAGGGCAACGAACTTAAAGATATCGATGCTATCATTCCTCGTATTGGAGCTTCTGTAACCTTCTACGGTGCAGCGGTTATACGACAGTTTGAAATGATGAAGGTTTTTACAGCAACAAGTTCACAGGCCCTAGTGCGTTCACGCGACAAGCTACGCAGCTTACAGATACTATCCGGTGCAGGATTGGGTCTACCTGTTACTGCTTTTACAAACTATTCCAAAGATGTAAATTCAGTAATTGATAAAGTAGGCGGCGCACCCTGTGTACTGAAATTATTAGAAGGAACTCAGGGAATAGGTGTTGTACTTGCGGAAACACCCGGAGCTGCCAAATCGGTATTGGAGGCTTTCAATGGTCTTCAGGCCAGAGTTATTGTACAACAGTTTATCAAAGAAGCCGGCGGATCTGATATCCGTGCCTTTGTAGTAGACGGAGTTGTTGTCGGTGCCATGAAAAGACAGGGCAAAGAGGGCGAATTCAGATCCAATCTGCATCAGGGCGGCTCTGCAAAGCTCATCGAACTTACTGACGAAGAAGAAAATGCTGCACTTAAAGCCACAAAAACACTGGAATTGGGTATTGCCGGCGTAGATATGCTTCAATCTGATTCAGGTCCACTTATTATGGAAGTAAATTCTTCTCCAGGACTTGAAGGCATAGAAGGTGCTACCGGTAAGGATATTGCAAAAGCTATTATAAGATACATAGAACGTAATGTTCACTAGTTAGCAACAAATATTTTTTAACTATGTATTTGTTTAGAGCTATAGTTTATACCTACAAGGTTATGTCAATTTTTTATTGATGAGCTTTTAATCGTATTTTGTTGAAATGAAAATACTCAATACCTATATAGCTCCGGGCGAAAGCAAGGTTTTGTATCTCGATATTGCAAAATTGCATACCGGAACCAATTTTGCCGTGCCAATTATAATTGAAAGAGGCCTGGAAGATGGGCCTGTATTACTGCTGAGTGCAGGTATACATGGCGATGAAACCAATGGAGTTGAGATTGTTAGACAATTGATTGCACACGGATATAACAAACCGGAAAGAGGAACAGTTATATGTATTCCGGTAATCAACATGTTTGGTTTTTTGAATCAGACGCGTGATTTCCCCGATGGCCGTGATTTGAACAGACTGTTTCCCGGAAGCACATATGGCTCTTTAGCAAGTCGTTTTGCCTATCATATTTTGAATGATATTGCACCGCATATTGACTACTGTATCGACTACCACACGGGTGGGGCAGCTAGGTTTAATTATGCTCAAATTCGTTTGGATATAAACAGCAAGGATACTTTGGAACTGGCAAAGGTTTTTGGTACAAAATTTATTATCGATGCCAAAGATCGGGACAAATCATTCCGAGAAGCACTTACTAAAATAGGAAAGCATGTACTCCTCTTCGAAGGGGGTAAATCGCTCAATTTGGACCGTATTGTCACAAAAATAGGCATTCAAGGAGCATTGCGCATCATGCATCACCTAAATATGCGCAATCTTTCAAAGGAAATGACTACCAATTCCTATCCTATCGAACCGCCTATTCTTGTTAAAGATTCCACCTGGTTACGAGCCAAAGAGTCGGGTATGTTCCGATCTACAAAGAAAATTGGCAGTAAAATTAGTAAAGGCGATGTATTGGGTACTATCAGTGACCCTTTTGGGCAATTTGAAGTAGAAGTGAAATCTACACATGACGGTTACATCATCTGTTCCAATCACTCACCGATTGTATATGAGGGGGATGCTGTGGTTCATATTACAAGAAAAACTAGTTTAGACTTTTAGTCAGTCAGGCCCAAGAAGCACTGATAAAAAAGCCCATCGCCAATCACTTTGTACATCTATTTTATCCATACTGCTGTTCATTATTCCATAACTGCCTTTACTGAAAAGGTCCTCTTCCAAAGTCCACCAACAGAAACCAATCTGTTTATTTTTGATATATTCGGATAAATCCTTAAGCCATTCTTTATCATTATCTGAATCTCCGCTACAGCCAAATTCCCCCAATATAACAGGTGTTCGGTGTTCAAAATTTTTGTTGGTGACAAACCCCCAATATTTTTCATAATGTTCCAATCGCTGCATACTTGTCAGGTCGGAGTACCTGACTTGTTTTTTGGGGCGGGCCAGATTGGCCTTGCTCCAACTGAAGGAATAGTTATGTATCTCATAAACCAATTTATTTGGAACATTCAGTAAAACAGGACGTTTTATAATCGGCAACAAATGTGGGAACTTTAATTTTACAAACCAACGGGACTGAGCATTGATACCCTCTACCACAATCAGCAGATTGGGATTGATTCTGTGAACAGCATTTCCAGCAAGTGTAGCGTATTTATGCCAATCACGACGGTTTTTTCTACCCCAGTTTGGATTTTTTGGAAATGGGATAAATCTGCCTCGTTGAGGTCTGACCTCATTTCTAAGATCTGCTGCAATAACTAGCGGATTGTTCACATATTTGGCCACCAGCATTTCCCAATCGGCTATCCATTTTTTAGGGGTTTGAGACCAATGTTTGTTTTTACCGAACCAAAGTCCGTTATAATCATAGTTGCAACACCAATGTGTTGTAGTGGAATGGTTGTTCAGCATCACAAAAATTCCCTTATCCGTAAGTACTTTTATCACCTCGTCCAAAACTTGGAGTGGAGTAAGACCTATGAGTTTTTCATTAGGCCCTACCCATACTGCTAATGCTTTGGTTGTGTCATAAAGCATTTGGTTTGAAAAAGGCAGACGAACCGTGTTGAAACCTGCAACTTTAATGGCATCAGCAATCAGCTCAATTTTTTGAATATGCAGACCAAAAGGCATCGAATGTGTGTCGGTTCCTTTGTGATCCTTACGGTAAGGATACTTACTCCCATTTGCTCCCCACCAGTTAACGCCTTTCATATGAAAAACTGCACCGGATGCATCCTTAATTTCACTGCCTTCAGTTCTTAAAGGCGCTTGAGCATATAGATCGAAAGAAATAATAAAGCATAAAAAAAGAAACATCATATTATTTGTTTGCTCTTTTATAATTGACCGGTCAATTCAAGAATCTTTGTGAAGTCAGTTTCCGAAAAAGTATTTTAGTTTTTCTCTAACATCCTTAAGATTCTAAATCTGATTGGCCAACTAAGAAATTTTACTTATAATTGAAACAAAATAGAACTTTTTGACAGTTAAATTAATTTAGAATTGCATCTTTTTTCTGCAAAGAATGATTTTGTTAATTATTAAAAATAAAATAGGGCGCAAAAATGCCTAATATTGTACCCTTTATATATTAAAAACATGTTTAGAAAATTACGCCTGCTTTTGCTTCCCTTTGCCGGACTCTACGGACTGATTGTAGAAGGTATCAAGCTCAGTTATAAACTGGGCTGGCGAAGCTCGCGCCGAACAGAAGTAGCTTCTATTGTTGTAGGTAACCTGTCGACTGGGGGAACAGGCAAAACTCCGCATGTGGAGTATGTCATCGGACATTTGGGCCCCTACCATAAAGTAGCTGTACTCAGCAGGGGTTACGGCAGAAAAACCCGCGGTTTCAGATTGGTGAATGCCAAAGACAGCGCAGAGGCCGTTGGAGATGAACCCTTGCAAATCTGCCTCAAGTATCCTGAAATCCCAGTAGCTGTCTGCGAAAAAAGAGTAGACGGAATGACCCAAATCCTAAAACTGAAACCAGAAACTCAGATGCTGATTTTTGACGATGCGATGCAGCATTGGCCGGTCAGAGCCGATTACTACATTATGCTTACGACTTACAAAGATCCTTTTTTTGATGACTATCCGCTTCCGGCCGGCAATCTGCGCGAATTTCGCTTCAATTACAAAAGGGCCAATATGCTCATTGTAAGTAAATGCCCTTCAACGTTTAGCGAGGCCGAGGCAAGAGAATTTTTGCAGAAACTGTCGCCCCAAAAGCAGCAAAAAGTCTTTTTCTCTTATTTCAAATATGGAAGTCCTTATCTGTACGGAAAAAAGGATCAGACAATACCTCTGGAACAGCTGGAAAGCCGAGAAGTACTGCTGATCAGCGGTGTCGCCAATCCTGAGATTATTGAAACCGATCTCAGAAGCCGTGGCGCAAATGTACAGTTGCTGCGCTATGCCGATCATCACCAATTCAGTCAGAGCGATTGGAAAAACATTCTGCAGAAATGGCAACAGCTCAGGTCAAAATCTGAAAACTGCCTGTTGCTGACCACCGAAAAAGACGCTACCCGCCTTGCCGGATTTCTGGACGCATCAATACCGCTTTATGTGCTGCCAGTCGAGGTGGAGATTGCTTTCAATCAGGCACCTGCACTGCAACGGGCATTAGTGGAGGTGATGTATAAGAAAAAGGGTTATCCGACTACCTAGTTGATGTGCGGATGGGGTAATATGCGGATGTGTTGATTGTCTTATTATTTACGTAATAGCTGTTTTACAAAATATTAAAAAATGCACAAAACCTACCACGCAATCGGCCTCATGTCGGGCTCTTCCCTCGACGGTCTGGACGTTGCTTACTGCCGTTTGGATTGGGACGGAAGTTCTGTCACTGAATGGGAACTCCTGAATGCCGAAACACTTTCATTTTCTGAAATTTGGGTAAAAAGACTTGCTGCGCTGCCGGAACAAAATGCACTGACTTTTGCACAGACCAATATTTATTTTGCATATTATATGGGCGATCTGGTCAATGAATTTATCAATAAACATCAGATTGGAGCTGTAGATTTTATCGCTTCGCACGGACATACCATTTTTCATGATCCTTCCAAGCGCTATTCTGTGCAGATCGGCAATGGAAATGCCCTGGCTGCCACTACAAAAAAAACCGTTATCTGCGATTTTCGCATGCAGGATGTGGCCCTCAACGGTGAGGGTGCACCATTGGCCCCTTTGGCCGATGCCTACCTTTTTCCCGGATATGATTTTTATATGAACATAGGTGGAATTGCCAATATATCGGCTCAGTATGAGGGAAAATGGGTCGCCTTTGATGTGGCTCCGGCCAATCAGATATTTAATTTTTTGTCTGAAAAAGTCGGTAAACCCTTCGATAAAGACGGCGAAATAGCCAGTAGCGCTAAGCCGCATCCGGAATTTCTGGAAGACCTGCAAAGTCTTGATTTTTTCGGCAAAACTTATCCAAAATCGATGGGCAATGAATGGATTCGAAAAGAGGTCTTGCCGCTCTTTACTTCGAGCGGATTGCCCCTGGAGGATCAAATGGCAACAGCAGTGGAGTTGTTGGTTCAGGAAACGGCAACGGCCATCGGCCTAATCCGCAAGCAGGAACATTGGCCGGAAAGCTCCGCTAAGATGTTGCTGAGTGGTGGAGGTACTTATAATAAATTCTTTGTGGAAAGGCTCAGCAAAGCAATGCGCGCAATAAACATTGACATTATGATTCCTGAATCAGCTGTAATTAACTATAAAGAGGCCCTTTTGATGGCCCTTTTGGGCTTATTGCGCCTGGAAGAAAAGCCCAATTCCATGCCTTCAGTTACGGGTGCAAAAAGAGCGACGGTGAATGGGGGAATTTATTTTGGTGGGTATTTCATTTGATAAGTCTTGCAAGGTTTAAAATAATTTGCAACGAATAAAGGGGTTAATCGTTGCAAGTTTTGCAACGAATAAAGGGGTTGATCGTTGCAAGTTTTGCAACGAATAAAGGGGTTGATCGTTGCAAGTTTTGCAACGAATAAAGGGGTTGATCGTTGCAAGTTTTGCAACGAATAAAGGGGTTGATCGTTGCAAGTTTTGCAACGATTACAGCTGATTAATTTATCACTAAATTAGCAAGAGTTTATGCGTTTTTTTCCTTTTTGAAATATTTTGAAAAAGCATACAGTGGTAGATTAGACATCCATTCTTCTTTTCTGTAATTTGACAAAGAGCAGCGAAGGCAATGTATTCCGGGATATTTATCATGAAAAACTCTAAGCGATTTTGACTGTAAATTTTCTGTAGACTTGACCTCCAGCGGATAGAAGCTTCCGTCCTGTTCAAATATAAAATCAAGTTCTGCTGTGCCGCTTTCATTTGTCCAGTAGCTGATATTTTGATGCCCGGAGACAATCAATTCCTGCAAAACAAACTGCTCGGTAAGCGCTCCTTTGAACTCCTGAAAAAAACTATCATCGTTTAAAACCAGATTTGGACTCATTTTAGCCATATTAAAAAGCAAACCGCTGTCGAGGGTATAGAGTTTAAAACTTTTTAAATCTTTATACGCCATCAATGGAAATGCAATTTTATTTACAGCAAAGATCTTATGGACTAAGCCATAATTAACCAGCCAGTCAATAGCAAGTTCATACTCCCTTGCTCTTGCCCCTGATTTTATCAATCCGTAAACAAATTTTTTGTTTTCTTTAGAGAGCTGACTCACTATACCGTCCCATAAGTCTAAAATTTTCGGTATTAATGACGATGGTGCATGTTTGGCAAAATCCTGCTTATAGGCTGTCAGTATATAATCCTGGACTTCTTTTACTTCATCCAGATTTGATTTTTCAAGATATTTTGCCACGGCAGCCGGCATTCCCCCTATAATATAATATAATCTAAGCTGACTAATAAATTGTTCTCTGAAAACTGAGATTATATCAAATTCCATTTGATTCAGCAATTGAACCAGAGCATTTTCACCGCTGGCCCACAGGAATTCTTCAAAATTCATCGGTCTGATTGTCAAAAACTGCACCTTTCCTACAGGAAATGAACCCCTTCCCATCGTAACACCCAACAGTGAACCCGCAGCAATAATATGCAGGCTGGGTCTGTCTTCCGCAAAATATTTCAAACTTGTCAATGCTTTCGGCGCCTCTTGTATTTCATCAAAAATCAAAAGAGTTTCGCCATCCAAGATGCTTTGATTGCTGAACAGTTCAAGTGTTTTTACAATTCTGTCAACAACTAAATCCTGCTCAAAGAGCATGCGTTGCGCAGGCTCCTTTTCAAAATTAATATAAATATAGTTTTTAAAATGAGTGGATCCCAGATTTTTCATCAACCAGGTCTTGCCAACCTGTCTGGCCCCCATCAGAATTAATGGCTTAAAATTAGCTTCATTGCGCCATTCCAGTAATCTTTTCTCAGCAATTCTTTTCATTTTGCGATATTTTTATCAAAATTCTCCTTTGATATTTTGGCATTTCATCACAAATGTAGTACGAGATTTTGGCATTTCATCACAAAAGTACCGGGAGATTTTGGCAATAATACAAAATTCCCTTTTTTAACAGACGATTTTTGTTTATATTTTTTTGCAAATTAAAAGTGTGTTATTATGGGTCAAAAGCGGAATAACTTGTTCATACATTTGACAGACCAATTTTAATAATTTGGGCCAAAATTGCAAAATGCTCCAAAGATTCGGATACCAATGAACTATTGGAAAAAAAGTTTTGATGCAGGAGGATGCAGGCCTGGTTGTTGTATTTTCTTCCGTAGTTGAGTTTGGGGTGCAAAAAGAGCGACAGTGGGAAGCGTATTATGATGAAAAAACCCGTTCTTCGAGATGAAGAACGGGCTAGCTCTATAAAAATGAAAAAACTGCTTACTTAAGGATTTGTATTTTAATAGTCTGAACAGATTTTGAACTGACAATGCTCAGGCTGTACCAACCACTGTTAAGTTCATTTGTGTTTATGTTGATATTTTGCTGACCGGCTTCAATATTTCCAAGCTCCAAATTTCTAACCAATTGACCTTGTAAATTTGTAAGTCTTACAGAAATTTCAGAAGCATCTGACTGTGACCAGCTGATATTGAAATCAGAAGCGACAGGATTTGGAAATACATTGAGTGAGCTGATGTTATTTTCGAGTACATTAAGTGATGTTGTTGCCAATGGAAGTTCGACCAAAGCCTGACCTGCAGCAAGTGCTACCCAAAGACCGAAAGCAGGACCACCGCTGTTATTGGCAGGATTCAGGAAACCTGAAGCTATTACTGTAATTGACTGTCCACCAAGATTCAGCGTTGCCAAAGGAGCCTGATAAGACTGTACAACTGTAACGCCGGTAGCATCTGTAATTCTAATAGTATAATCATCTTCAGGAAGACTCAAATAGCCAGCAAAATCACCATATTGAGCATCGTCGACAAGTACAGTAGTCGTATCAGCGCCACGTACATCTACAGTTGGAGCATCAGTTGCACCGTGATGAACAAGTAAATCTACATTTGCTGTATTTAGGGCAGTTTCACGTGCATCTGCATATACTGCGATTCCAAAAGGTGTTGCAGGACTGTAACCGCTGGCACTTACAATACCTTCCGCAATTGCAATATAAGTATTTCCGTCAAGCAGATTGTATGTGAAGCTGGCAATTGTATCCGTAATAGCTGTACTGTTTGCCAATGCTATTCCAACAATGTTATTACCGGTATTCAGTGAAATATAAGGAGATGCTGTTCTGAATTCAAAATCATCGATAGCCTTTGCGCCGTTTACCCATACATCTACAGTTGATGCA
>JBIKQC010000239.1:0-7372 GCA_044349855.1 Saprospira sp. | reverse complement strand
TGGATAACCTGAACTCTTGGTGCCGCTGCCAATGGTAAAGCTACCAACTGACCGCCCGAAGCTAATGCTGCGTATAGTCCGAAAGCAGGTCCATTGCTATTGTTGGCGGTATTTAAAAAACCGGAGGCCACAACTGTAATTGCCTGTCCGCCCAAATTTAATGTTGCCAAAGGCGCCGAGTATGACTCTACGATTGTTGAACCTGTTTGGTCAGTAATGCGTACGATATAATTATCTGTAGGCAATGAAAGATAGCTACTGAATGCACCAAAAGGAGCATTGTCAACCAAAACAGTTGAAGGATTTTTACCGCGAACATCTACTGTCGGAGCATCTGTTGATCCGTGGTGAACAAGCACATCAGTATTCTGTGAGTTGGTCGCTGTTTCACGTCCCATCGCATATACTTTGAGACCGAAAGGTTGAAAAGGTGTGTAAGCAGGGCTTCCGCTCAAAGTACCATCAGCTACAATGATGTATGTTGTGTTCATCATGAGGTTGAAAGTAAAATTGGCAATAGTGTCCGTTATTACTGTACTATTTTTACCTGCGATACCTACATTATTATTACCCGAGCTCAGCGTTACAAAAGGTGTAGCTTCTCTGAAAGCAATGTTGTCTACTTGCTTTACACCGTTTATCCAAACATCTACAGTATCAGCTGCAGCGTCAGGCGAATTATGAATTACTTGAACTCTTGGAGATTGTGCAGCCGCAAAGAAGGATGAGGCTAAAAATAGTGTTGAAAAAATTAATGTTTTCATGAACTGTCTTGTTTAAGGTTTATTTTAATTTGTATTTTAGTGTAACAGCCCTATTCTTGTTTTTGTTTAATCATTTGGTGTCATTATTGCAAATTTATTAAACACAAAGAGAATTATATATATATTAAATATACATACATTATTGTTATTCGCTAATTGAGCGTTTTTATCCTGTTTGGAAAATTTTTATTTTTTTTTAAGTTTAGTTTTTTAAAAAATCATTACTCAACTAATACCCATCTAAATGTTAATAAAATATGCTCTTTCTTGATAAAAAATAGCACAATGCTGACAAAGAATTGATAATGAAGCTTTGGAATTATAAATAATGGAAGAGATACTTCAGTTACAGGTGCAAGAAGAGCGATGGTGAATAAGGGGATTTATTATGGGGGTTGTTTATTTGATTAGATCCTCAAAATGGAAATAAGGATAAAACTGAAAATTTATTGTTGAATTTTTTTAGAACCAATTACAAATGCAAAGGTACCGCAAATAGAATAACCGTTTTGAAACTTACTGTTTTTTGACTAAACATCAAAAAATAAATTATCGATAAAATTGTCATTTTTAATTTAAACCTTTTTAAAAGAAAGTAGTCCAAGCAGCAAATCACACGCAACAATATTATTAAACAGCGCTCGCCGCAAAAAATTAAAAACACAAGACTATGAAAACGAAATTCTTTTTTCTTATTCCAATTGCAGCTGTATTCTTTTTCGCCTCCTGCCAAAAAGATAATGAACTGAGCGAGGAAGAAATAGTTGAAAGCATAGAGGCGTCGGTAAAAACAAATGGTGCCGACGATATGGCTTTTATCTCTACGCCATATAAATCAGCTTTATGCGGATTTACCAATGATACAACCATTACAAGAACTGCCTCCGGAACAGGTTTCAGCTGGAGTCGTACAGCAAACTGGGATTGGACCGTCAACTGCGACAGCAACAACGCTTATAACAATGTAGTATTCACCGAGACAGGAAACAGCACTTACGACGCTGCCCGAATCGATTGGACCGCTACACATGGCGGATCAATTACAGTGACTAATCTTGCAGTGACTGAGCAGAATTTTATACTAAACGGTACAATGACAAGAAATGCAACAGGAACAGTGACTACAAGAAGACGCGCCGAAAATTATACTACCACCATCAATCACAATTGGACAAATGTTCTGGTTGATAAAGACAACAGAAATATTGTATCCGGAAATGGTTCTGTAACCTATAGCGGCACTATGGCAGGCAACACAGTAACGCATAACGGAACACTTGTTTACAACGGCAACGGTACAGCCACACTGACGCTTGATAACGGCTCGGTACATACCATACAGACAAGATAAGCATACAAGAATAGGGAATTTTTAAAGAAAATTCATATCAGCCCAAAACGCTTTAATCGTTTTGGGCTTTTGTATTTACAGTTTCGGCATTATACTGTATATTTGTGTTTTAATTCTAAACAAATGCGAATTCTACCTATTTTCCTATTACTTGCTGTTTATTTTCTACTGCAAAGCTGCAGCAATGTGGAAGGCTGTAATGATCCGTTGGCAAAAAACTATAATGCCGAGGCTGATAAAACCTGCTGTTGTGAATACTATCAGCTCAGGTTTGATATGGCACACAGTATTGACAGATTGGGAACAGATTTTAACTTGATGGAGTTTTATTACGATCTTTCCGGAGATGCTTATCAAGTTAAATCGGCCTCAATACTCATTTCTTCGGTCTCCCTGATAAGGGCAGACGGCAGTGCAGTATTAGTAAAAGATACTGTTTTGTTAACTTTACAGGATGGAAGCAGTGTCTGGACCATTGACGATTATGCATTGCTGAAACCGGGAACCTTTGTCAATGATATAGGCAGCTTTATCGATTTTGGCAATTACGAAAAAGTCCGTTTTTTAGTCGGATTGCAAGGTATTGCCCTGAATACAGACGGAACAGCCATTACAGCAAGTTCAAATCCGCTCGCCTCTGCCAATGGTTTTTACAATCTCTCAAATACGGAATACCGTTTTGGACGCTGGGAACTTATAAAAAATATAACGGACACCACCATTTATGAATTGAAAGATACTGTTTGGATAGAGCTTCCTTATTCGGTGACTGCAGTCGACGGAGTGGATACAAAAATTCCGATAGGGCTCAATTATAACAAACTTTTCGAGGGAATTTCCTTTGTCAATGAAGATTCAACTGCAATTGTTCAAAAAATTAAAAACAATACCCGAAATGCGTTTTTCATTCAGTAGCTGTTTATTTTTCCTTTTGCTGATCATTGGCAATTCCTGTGGCCCTGCCGCCGAAAAAACCAAGAAATTGGTAGAGTTCAGCGGAAAAACTATGGGATCGGGCTACAGCATTTCTTATCACGATAGTCTGAACCGCAATTTTCAGCCGCAAATCGATTCCCTCTTGGAAGTGTTCGACAAGGAAATTTCCACCTACCGGGAGGATTCCCGTTTGTCGGGATTCAATGCGAGTGACAGCGGCATTTTTATTTCCAATAAAGAGCCACAGCACCTGTTGCGAAATTTCAAAATTTCAGGATTGTATTACGGGCAAACTGCAGGTTGGTTCAATCCGGCAGTCATGCCTTTGGTCAATTATTGGGGCTTTGGAAAAGGAGAGAAAAAGGGCGTAGAAAATCCGGATACTGCTATTATTGATTCCCTGCGCAAGCTCAGCGATTATACAACGGTATCAATTACAGAAAGTGCTGAAGGTGCCTGGATAAAAAAATCGAATCCCAAAACACAGATTGTCTTCAATGCCATTGCTCCGGGTGATGGAGCCGATGAAATTGGCAGATTTTTGGAAATGAAGGGCATAAAACATTATATGATAGAGGTGGGCGGAGAAATCCGTTGCCGTGGCAAACAGTCCAAAGAATATGGTTGGATTATCGGAATAAATACCCCAAAAGAAGAGGCTTCGGTCAATGATATGCAGGTTATCGTGGAATTGAATGATCTGAGTTTGGCCACTTCGGGCAATTATCGCAATTTCATCCAGGTAAAAGGCAGGAAATATGCGCATACCATAAATCCTTTCAGCGGTTATCCCGAAAAAAACAATCTGCTGAGTGCCTCTATTTTTACTAAAGACTGTGCAGCTGCCGATGCAATTGCAACAGCCTGTATGGCAATGGGTTTTAAAAAGGCTTGGAGCCTTGTGGAGAGCCTGCCGGATGTGGAAGCCTACTTTATTTATGCCGACGAGAAGGGCACTGTACAGGTGAAATATACAGAACCTGTGGGTAAATGGATAAAACAATAAACATGAAAAAACTACTGCTTTATACGCTCCTTTTGACTTTCAGCTTTTCCCTTTCTGCTCAGGAAACGGAACTGGAAATCATGGCGCCATATATTGTAGGCGGCAGATGGACCGGCAAACTGACACAGAAAGTGGGCGGTATTTCTCAGGAGTATGACTATGAACTGACCCTGACGCTGACCGGCAACGAAATCATCGGTAAAGGCATCCTGAAAACAGGCAGCAGCTACGGATATTTCGATGTGAAAGGCACCTTAATAGGCTCGGCCGTTAAACTGGAAGATGTTCGCATAACCAACCAAAATATTAGGGAAAGAGCTGCCTGGTGTATCAAAAATATGCCGCTGCAATTCCGTTTTCGAAATGGTGCTTATAGTCTGGAGGGCCCCTGGTCGGGCTTTTCGAGTATCGGTTCCTGCAATCCGGGATTTATTTATTTGCGAAAAGAGGCAATTAGGGCTTAGTGTCAATGCTTGCAATCATAAAAACTCGATAAAATCTATCTCAATGGAAAAAGGGCCCTCTTTTTTGTCATTGGTGATGACGCCTATACGACAGATATCTTTTAATACTGATTTATTGATGGAGGCGCCGGTTTTACGGCCTATGACCTCTTCATGAAATTCAGACAGTTTGAATTTTACGGTTTTCCATTCAGTGTTTGTATCTGACTGAAATTCGTATTTGTAATTTGGTTCCCACCAGTTTCTGCTGTTCTCCAGCGTAAGAGCAAATTTTTGGTTTTCAGCCCGGAATCTGATGCTGACTTCAGAAAAAGCAGAGAGGTCGTATTTTCCAAAATTGGCGCGCAGAGAGGCAAAGCCACCATTATTACGGAAGGAAATATTGCCGCTGAATTTCAGTGACTTGTCAGCATAAGTCAGTTTTGAAGTACTGACACCGCCCATCACATTGTCAGTCAGAGTAAACCAGTCATTGGTATTGCCCTTTTCTTTTCCGAAATCGAATCTGAGTTTGTTGTCAGTGGTCAAAAGCATCAGTAAAATCATTGTCAATAGTTTCATATAGTATTAAGTTTAAACATGAAACAACTATCCTATGCTATTGTTTTAAAAAGATACAGGGTTAAACCCAATCCTCGGGTTTGAATTTTTCCAAAACCTGCATCCAAACTGCTTTACAAGGATTATCAAAATAAAAAACCCCTAAATATCATTGACTTAGGGGTTATAGTTTATTAATATTCCGTTTATATTTTGCTGAACTGTTTGCTTACAACAGTTTCTCCCTGCTTAACAGTAACGATATACAGCCCTTTTGGCAGTTTTGAAACATTGAGCTGTTCGCTGAATGCCTCGCCTGTACCGTTCAGTTTCATTCGGATAATTTCTTTACCTTCGATGCTGAGCAGTGTCACCGTAACCGATTCATTGCTGCCGCCCGCAAAATTGAGCGTTACAAATTCTGTGGCAGGATTAGGAAACAGCTCCAAAGTGGCAAGGCCAATATTTTCAGACAATTTGGATGGTTCGTCATTTTTGGTCTGCGGCGTTTTTTCTTCGCAGCGCTTTTCCAGTTTTGCAGTGTACTCCGGATTGCGATCCGCCTGGCTGATGAGGCGTACGCGGGTTTTATCCATTTTGCCATCGCGTTCATAGCTTATGCGGACTGTATGACCGGGTTTGAATTCTTTCAGAACAGCTATAAGATTGTCGTAACCGGCAACATCTTTGTTGTTGATTTTTTTGATAATGTCGTCTCTGCGTAGTTCGGAAGCTGCAGCGCCGCTATTTTTTACGATATCCGTAATTTCTGAAACATCAGAACCCGTGTTGATGAAAACCCCGATAAATGGTTCACCTTTAAGCTGTTCCAATTTTTGGCAGTGGTCAATTTCTTTTGTTTCCTTTCTTCTCAACTCATGACGGTGTTCAACAGCAAGTTCTTTTTCACCGGACACAACTGTTGCATTTACGGTCACAGGCTGTCCGTTTCTCAAAATGTTTACACTGACGATTTGGCCAACTTTCTTGCTGCGAATATTCTTTTGAAGACCCTCTATGCTTTCAATTTTAACGCCATCTACCTCTTTAACAATATCACCGATTTTCAGACCGGCTTCTTTGGCAGGAAAGCTGATGCCGACTATTTCAACACCCGCTGCATTTTTTTCTATATTGATACCCAAAACAGGCTTTTCTTCCATTTTGTTGATGATAATATTGACATCCTCAAGTTCCTGTATATTTTCAAAACTGCTGCGCTCAATTTTTTCAACAGTTTCTACGCCATTCTCATCAATTGTTTTTTTAATAATTGTTACCTTTGTTTCCTGTTTAGGGGTTTCAGTCTGCTGTGCGAAGGCAGCAGTGCCCATTGCAGCAAAGGCAATGCCGAGGAATGCGCTTTTGTTAAGGATAGATTTTCTCATAGCTTTCGATTTTTAATGAAGCAATATTCAAAAGTATAAAACTATTTGGAATATTGATGTTAATACAAGGTTAATGCGAAGTTAAGGCCTTTTCTAAAGATGAACAATTAAAAAGATAATTCAAATTTCTGCTCTGAAAATTAATAAAATGATAAAATATATTTTGACCGACATCGAAGGTACGACTACCTCCATTTCTTTTGTGGCCGATGTCCTTTTTCCATACTTTTTGGAACATCTAGACGAGGTAAAAGCTGCTATTGATGAACCTTCCATGAAGGCGCAGCTTGAAGCTGCGAAGCAGACCGTAAAAGAAGAGGAAGGCAAGGATCTTGATGACATTGGCGTTATCGATTATCTGGCACATTGGTGCCGTACCGACCGCAAACATCCGGCGCTGAAAGCAGTTCAGGGTAAAATTTGGGATAAAGGTTATAAAAACGGCAGTCTGAAAGGCCATCTCTATCCCGAAGTCTCCGGTATGCTGAAAAGCTGGAAAGAAAAAGGGTTTAAAATCGGCGTCTATTCTTCGGGTTCCGTACCGGCACAGCGACTGCTCTTCGGTTACTCCGAAGCAGGTGACCTCACCGGACTGTTCTCTGATTATTTCGATACTGTTGTTGGACATAAGCGCGAAGTGCAATCCTACAAAAACATACAATTGGCCTTGGGACTGCCCGGCGCTGAGATTGTCTTTTTATCGGATATCGAACAGGAACTGGATGCTGCCCGCGAAGCCGGCATGCAAACGATTAAATTGATTCGTCCCGGCACAGATCCAGAAACGACCCACAAAGAAGCGCTGGATTTTACGGAAGTGGACAAATTGTTAATATGATGTGCGGATGGGGTGATTTGCGGATGTGAAGATTTAAGCTAAAAGTCTAAACTCCTCTGACTTTTTAATAATTTATGATCAACTC
>JBIKQC010000374.1:0-5077 GCA_044349855.1 Saprospira sp. | reverse complement strand
TAATTATTTTTGATCATTTTCAAATTTTCAAATCCTCAAATCCTCAAATTTACAATATCGTATCATCCAAAAAGTCCTTCTGTTCCGGATAATCCGTAGTATAATGAAGGCCACGGCTTTCATGACGGGTTGCCGCAGAACGCGTAATGAGATAAGCCATTGTGATAAGGTTGCGCAGTTCGCAGAGTTGCGGAGAAATTGTGGTGGAATTGTAGAGCGTTTCAGTTTCTTCATAGAGAATATGCAGACGATCATAAGCGCGCTGCAGACGTACATTGCTTCGCACAATACCCACATAACTGCTCATAATTTCTTTCAATTCCTTCAAACTTTGCGTAATCAATACCATCTCTTTCGGATCGGAGGTACCTTCTGCATTCCAGTCGGGAATACCTTCTTTCCAGTCCAAACTGTCGATGCGCTGCGATAATTCCAAAAAGATTCTGTGTCCGAAAACTAGACCTTCCAAAAGTGAATTGGAAGCCAGACGGTTAGCGCCATGCAGTCCCGTACTGGTACATTCGCCACAGGCATAGAGATTGTGAATGGAAGTACGGCCCAATGCGTCGGTTTTGATACCGCCGCAAAGATAATGACAGGCAGGAACAACGGGAATCATTGTCTGCATAGGGTCAATACCCAATCCGACACATTTATTATAAATTGTCGGAAAATGTTTTACAAATTCCTCTTTGTCCAAATGACGGCAGTCCAAATACATATGCTCTGTACCCCGCTGTTTTATTTCATTATCGATGGCTCTTGCAACAATATCGCGTGGGGCAAGAGACTTTCGGGCATCGTATTTTTGCATAAATTCATTGCCATCGGCATCTTTCAAGATGCCGCCAAAACCGCGGACAGCTTCCGATACCAGAAATACCGGATTTTCTCCGGCAGGATTGAAGAGTGCAGTAGGGTGAAACTGAATAAACTCCATGTTCTCCACACGGCCTTTGGCACGATAGACCATCGCAATACCATCGCCGGTAGCAATTACAGGATTGGTAGTCGCTTTGTACACCTGTCCTGCCCCACCCGATGCCATCACAGTAGCTTTGGCCAAAATGGTTTCAATGATATTGGTTTCTCTGTTCAGCGCATAGCAGCCGTAACATTCTATATTGGAACTGAGTCTCGTAACCCAACGGCCCAAATGGTGCTGCGTGATGATGTCGATAGCAAAATATTGGTCGAGAATCTCCAAATTGGCCAGCTGTCCGGCTTTTTCAAGCAATGCACGCTGAATTTCCCAACCTGTCAGATCTTTATAATGCAGAATGCGATTTTCGGAATGTCCGCCTTCTCGACCAAGGTCATAAATGCTTCCAGTTTTGTCTTTATCGAAACGGGTACCCCAGTTGATCAATTCATTGACACGAACAGGGCCTTCCTTTACTACAATTTCAACAATTTCTTCTTTGCAGAGGCCATCACCGGCATCCAAAGTATCTTCAATATGTTTTTGGTAAGAATCTTTATTGTCATCCCAAACAGCGGCAACACCACCCTGTGCATAGCGGGTATTACTTTCTCCCGGGTCAGTCTTTGTCAGAACACAAATCGATTTGTCAGGATGATTTTCGGCCATTTTTATGGCAAATGTCAGCCCGGCAACACCGGAACCTACAACCAGAATATCTACTTTTTTCATGTCAGGATTCAAAATTTGAGATTAATGGAATTGAATTGCCTTCAATAAAGCAGTCCAATCATGGCCGCAATGGCCAAAAATCGCTTAGGAATGGATTAGAAAAAAGTTGAATAAAAGGGGAGAAGTTTTTGTAATAAACAAGGCGCAAACAGCAGCGATAGTGGTGCTATCGAGAGGATTTGCAACGCAGTTTAGCGCGAAAACTTCAAGCGAACTTGTTCAAGTTATTTTTAAGCCGTTCCTTAGAACATACTAAGATAGATAAAACGTTCTGAATTCTAAAAGAGAAATAAGCCATAATGTTCAAAGCATTGGAAAAATCAGCTCAACTGATGATTTTGCTCAGTTATTTCGTTTTAAATTAGCTGTAGCTTTGGGAAAATAATCAATATTTGCATCATGGAACTGAAACAACTGGAAAAACAATTGCAGGTTGAAACCGACACTGCTTTTTTATATGAAAGCATCGCTGCTATTCAAAAAGATGACAATTTAAAAAAGGTCTTGCTGGCTTTGGCCGAAATTGAAAAGCAGCATGCAGTAAGAATATTGGCACTTCTGCAAAAAGAAAATTCTTTCTATAAGGCTGTGCAGCCAAGCAGCAGAGCCAAATGGCAACTGCGAATGGGTAAAATTTTTGGCTATGACTCCATCATCAGCGGCCTCATGGGCATTGAAAAACAGGTGGCCAAATCGAGTATACAACAAAAAATTCAAAAAGGGGAGCCTATCAGCGGCAGTGAACACAATCACCTGCGCATATTGGAATCGGTGACTAACAATAAAAATATGCAGATTTCCAGTGGCCTGCTCTCCAAGTTTGAGGGCCGACACAAATCTGTAGGTGGCAATGCACTGCGCGCTGCTGTTTTGGGTGCCAATGACGGGCTTGTTTCCAATATGTCTCTCGTGATGGGTATTGCAGGTGCGGCTGCCAGCAACGAAACTATTCTTTTAACCGGAATCGCCGGACTAATGGCCGGTTCCATTTCTATGGCCTTGGGTGAATGGCTGTCGGTACAAAGTTCCCGCGAACTATATCTGCAACAGATAGCCCTGGAAACTCAGGAATTGGAGGCTTCACCGGAAGATGAAAAGAAAGAACTGATCTTGCTCTATCAGGCAAAGGGAATGGATGCCGAAAATGCGGAGAAATTAGCGGAGAAAGCCTTTTCTGATCATGATACTGCGCTGAACGCACTCATTGTAGAGGAATTGGGTATTAACAGAGAGGAATTGGGCGGTTCGGCCTGGGAAGCGGCTATGGCCTCTTTCCTTCTTTTTGCTGCAGGTGCAGTCATTCCGGTATTTCCATACTTTTTCATGAGCGGTTTTCCTGCTATGTATGTCAGCCTAAGCGGCAGTGTTTTGGGGCTTTTTGCAATTGGCTCCGTCATCACACTTTTTACCGGCAAAAGCATTTGGTATTCGGGTTTCCGTCAGGTATTGTTCGGACTTACTGCTGCAGCAATAACTTATGCTATCGGTGCACTGATCGGGGTGCAAATGGCAGGATAAAAAGTTTAAAATTAAATTAAATACCTGAAACTTTTGTGCCGATGAAAGGGTTGAAAACTTACATTTCAATGCTAAAAAATCCTTTTTATGGAAATTAACAAAAAACAACTGATCGATCAGCTGCGCTTTTTGGCAGCCAATGACAATGCCGCTTTCAATGAAGTATTGAATGCCGTAATTGGTGAAAATACAACTATGGTAGAGGAGTCCAATCCGGAATATATCAGTGCCGAACTGCAAAAACAGCTTTTGATTGAAAAATTCAGAGCCGAAAGTTTCAAACGATTTGATAAAGTTTATAAAGCATTGTCCTAATGAAAAAGCTGATTTACCTTACAAAAAAGGAAATCATCGATTCAAACAAAGCAGTGATTGACGTTTATGGTGGGAACTATTTACCTCCATATAATTTATTGAACGAATCTGCTTTGGACAATCTTGTTGAAATTGTAGAACATGGAATTCTCTTTGGAGAAACTATGTATCCAAAATTAGAAGATAAAGCTGCCTTGCATTTATTTAACATCACTGAAAATCATATCTTTAGTGATGGAAATAAAAGAACAGGTTTGGACACAATGCTCATTTTTCTTCAACTGAATGGATTTGAATTGAAAATTCCTTTGGAAGTAATAAACAATGTCCCTGAACTGACTCAACCTGCAGACGATGATACGATCTTAGAAAAACTGGTCTTTGAAGTTGCACAAAGCCGAAGAAAACTGCAGGATCTAAGCGAATGGATTAGCCACAACATGAAAAAGAGCGAATGAAAACATCATTCGCTCTTTTTTTATTGGTACAATAACAATGGAGTTTATTTAATTTCTATTTTTCCGCTTCCTAAGGACTGGCCTTTTCATAAAAAATCTTTAGTTTGTTCTAAAGATAGAAACAGTTTCCATTTAAATTTGTGATTCCAATCACAGAAGGAATTAAAATTTCTCAACTCAGAATTTAAATAATATCTCTATCTTGCGTTTCAATTCGGTACATGAAATCTTAAAAAGGGCTCATACTTTATTTATTTCAAATTTCAATCGATATATTATGGCAAAAGAAGTTATCAAAGAAGACCTCTACGATGCATTCGGTGAATTGCTTTATGCTATTTCCACTATAGACGGAGAGGTACAGGAAGAAGAAGCGCTCAAAATTGAAGAGCTGCTTACCGGTCACGAAGGCGCAGAGGAAATGATGTGGTCTTTCCAATATGAGTTTGAAAATAAAAAAACAGTGGCAGAATCCTGCAATAAGGCTTTGGCTGTTTGTCAGCTCTATGGTCCCTGCTCCGATTATCCTTTTCTTATCAATGCACTCAAAAAGGTTGCTGCTGTGAGCAAGGGAATGGACGAACATGAAAAAAATCTGATCGATTCTTTTGAAAAAGAGTTATTGTCTATCAGTTAGATCAACTTTGTGATTTTCTGTAAAACATAAATAAATCAATCCCAATTCCGATTGGGGTTGATTTATTGTTTTAAAGAATTGAAATATTGTCAGAAAAATAGTGGCAAACCAATCAGAAAAATATTAACCCGAATCAAGAGTTGAGTTCTTTTGTATAAATTTTATTATAAAATACTAAAATTACAGGGCGAAGACAGCGTTCAGTTGTGGAAAGCAGCATGTGCCATATTATTAAAATTGATTTTTCAATACTTGATTGGCATTATTCATAAAGTTATACACTCGAATAAAAACAGCATAATAAAGTTCGATTGATTATTTTTCAAAAACAGCAAAAGGGCGCCTAATGGCGTCCTTTTGCTGTTTTACCGGGTTTATGATTTGACACAGCTATTGTATAGTTACAGCTGTTCCAATTTTCCTTTCAATTGTCTCAAATAAACTTCAAACATGACCAGGGTCATTATCCAAACTGAGCGCCCTCATTAAAATAGA
>JBIKQC010000373.1:0-5091 GCA_044349855.1 Saprospira sp. | reverse complement strand
CAGGAACAGTTGTGGCCACCAGTGTTGTACAAACAGTTGCAAAGGAAAAAAGCTGATAATTCAGTACTCCGCAGTTGTCTGTAGATCCGTTATTAATTTGAGAAGCCGTAACAGATACTGTACCTGCAGTATTGATGTAGGCATTTACATTCTGACATTGTGAAATTGGGTCTAAGGTATCAATTACATTTACCGTAGTTTGGCAAGTTCTCCAGTTGCCGTTCAAATCATTCACCCTCAAAGTTACATTTCTAGTTCCAACACTATCACAAATGTAAGTCACAGGTGTTCCAAAAGGCAAACCATTTATAGTTAAATTTAAAATTGCGCAGTTATCGAATGATCCGTTGTTGATTTGCGAAGCACTAACAGTAGCTGTACCTGATACAGAAAGATAACTATTGATACTTTGACACTGAGCAGTTGGCTTTATTGTATCAGATACAGTTACAGTTGTGAAACAGGTATCGCGATTATTTGAAATATCAGATACAATAAAGGTTATATTTCTAGTTCCTACACTATCGCAGTTGTAAGTAACAGCTCCTACTCCATTTATCAGTCTTGATGTAATTCCACAGGCATCTGTAGATCCATTGTCTATATTGGCAGCTGTTACAGTTCCATTTCCTGCTGTATTAAGCCAAACAACTACCGGCTGGCAATTTGCCAAAGGAGCTGTTACATCTGTAACAGAGATAGTTGACGTGCAGGTGGAATTGTTGCCGGACTGGTCGGTAACTGTTACAGTTAAAACATTTGCGCCTAAATTGGCGCAAGTAAATGTTCTGCTGGTTCCAGTACTGAAACTATATGACATTGGGCCACAATTATCAGAACTCAATAATGCAGCAACAGTGGATGCACTAACTGTGACTGAACCTGCTGAACTTAAAGGGGCAGTAAGATTTGAACAAACTGCAGTTGGCGGGATCAAATCTACTACACTAATTACAGTAACACAGGTATCGGATCTTACACCACCTTGTTGGGCAGTATTATTTTCTCTAGCAGTTAAAAAGGCGTAGCGTGTACCTATACTGTCACAGTTATACAGAACAGAGGCCGCGTTATTGATAGTATATACAAGTGCACCTGAAGGGGAGCAAGTTGAATATGTCCCATTATTTATTGTTGTTGGAGTAGCTGACACCAACCCGTTTGATGCTAGAGCTAATGTACGTGTTATATGACATACTGCTACAGGCGGAAATGTATCAAAAACGAGTACCCTAAACTGACAGGCAGGGTAAAAGGAAGAAGAGGTAGAGACAGAGTTTCTTACATTTCCATTATTGTCTCGAACCCTAACGAAAAGATTATTCGCACCGGCGCCGCCTACACCTCCACCGGAGGTACAGTTGAAATTGACTTGAGTACCAAAATTTACTGCAAACCCAGAGGAAATTAATACAGAAGTTATACCACAGGCATCTGATGGTGTCAGTGAACTGACATTAAAAGAACCTGTACCTGCGGCATTAAGATATACCGTATCTGATGGAGAGCTAAACATTTGACATTCGGGAACTCTGGGAGGAGTAACGTCAGAAACAGTGAGTATGGTGGGTGTTGGACAAACTGCTGTTCTGCCCAATTTATCGGTAAGTACCATGTAGAGGGACATTGTACCTACATTTGAACAAGTCAAAGGTGTACTAATAGCAGGGAGACCAAGCGGATTTAATGAAAATCTTACATTGGATAACATACAGGACGTATCGCTCAAAAGATTGAGCGTGCTGAAGGTTGGAGTAGCAAACCCGAAAGAGTCCAACGCAATACTTGCAGTAGGCCTACAGCTGGCAACCAATAATGGTGACGCACAGGAATAAACTGTTATGCAGTAGGATTGAATACAAATACCTGTACTGTTTAGGGAACCGTCAGATACCTCTATAGTCCACAGACCTCGAGCTTGCGAAGCTAAAAAATCAGTGCCGGCAGGTAAAGTTGTTGCAAGAGAAAGGGCTGGATTGTATGTTGTAGAAGAAGGTGTACCCGATATAGGGACTCCTCCGTCCTGAAATGTTGTAGTTATGTTACTGACAGCACCTGTTCCTGAAAACGAACCGCCTGGCCCTACCAACGGCCGGGAAATGCCTGTAGGACTAATCAAGGAAAATTCAACTTCCGATAAATCATCAACCCCATTGGTTCCTAAACAACTGCCCTGCCTACGGGACCATGTTACTTCTACTTTAACATCGGTAACCACATGCCCAATTGGAATACTCGCCGTAAAATCTATCGCAGGCATTAAAACAGTATTGTTCGTCACATAGGTATTGGAGGAACTACATAGGCGAACAAAAGATGTTTGTCCAAAAACAGATGTTGGAATTAATAGCCCTAATAAGTAAGATAATATGTAAAATCTTTTAAAGAAAAAATTGAAATTCATATTTTGGTGGGGTTTACTAAAAACTGCATTTGTAAAAATACAAAATTCTGTCACATATCTGATATTATTATTAAGAATATTGCTCCATTGTGATATTTTTTAGCAAAATTTGAAACGAAATCCTACCTAATAATCTTTGGATTAATACGTAATTGAAATCAAAACTGTTATGATAAACACAATAATTGTATTATAATCATTAAAAAATAAAAATAAAAATTGACTGCTAACTTTTGCACCGAAGAAAAATAATGAAAAATACCTTTCTCATCATATTCTTTCCTGTCCTCTTTCTTTTGTTTATGACAGGATGTTTAAAAACGTGCCCTCAAAAAAAAGAAGATTTCATAGATCAGTTTAAAAAACTTATTGAAAATGTTAAAACTGATAAAAGAACAAGAAACGATCTTGAATGGGATTACCTTGACCGAAACTTTAGAAAACTGATCAAAGAATGTCAGCCAAAGTTTGTCTCACAAATGACTGTTCAGGAATCAATTGTTTTTTGGGAAGATGCGCTCGGATATGTTTACGTAAGATATGGCAGAGATTTTTTAAAAAAATATGCCCGAACTGACGAATTTATTATTCGAATAAAAGATAGTCTGCTTTCCAGAGAACTGAGCATAGGCCCTGCTATGCAGCGCTTGTGCAATGAATGGCCTGTTCTTTATGGAAGTGCCCATAAAGAAATAAGTTCAGACCTGAAAGATGCCTTTCAATTACCCAAAAAGAAAATGCTGTTGGATTTTGCCGAAGATAGTTTAGCGAACTGAAAAAACAGTAGCGTCCAAGGCTAATTCAGTATCAGAAAAAACAGTTTTAGCTTCATTCAGAAGAGGTTGAAGCTCTATATATCGGGATGAAAAATGGCCAATTATCAATTTTTTAACATTTGCTTTTTTAGCGATCTGTGCTGCCTGCAAAGCAGTAGAGTGCCCTGTAATTTCAGCCTGCGCCATCAAATCATGTGTAAATGTTGCTTCATGATACAATAGATCTACCCCCTCAATCAAAGGAATTATTGCCTCGGAATATGCTGTATCTGAACAAAAAGCAAAGGACCTTGCCTTTGGAGGATTTGTCGTAAGTTCAGCATTTGAAACAATTCTGCCACTGTCCAAAACCCAATCCGCTCCTTTTTTAATTCCATTAAGCGCATGAAAAGGAATATTGTACTCAGCGATCTTTTCTTTCAACATCTTTCTGGGATGAGGTTTTTCCTTAAACAAAAATCCATGCGCTGCAATTCGGTGTTTCAATGGAATAGTATCAACTGTCAAAATGTCATCTTCATAAATCCTTTCCGACACTTCGGGATTACTCTCTCTGAACACTACGCTGAATGTGAGGTGACTTTGAGAAATTCTCCAAACTGTTTCAATCAATTCTTTAAGTCCGGGCGGACTGTAAATAAATAGTTCCTCCTTGCGGTGATTAAGACTCATCGACAAAATAAGTCCAGGCAGACCAAATATATGATCACCGTGTAAATGACTGATAAATATATGATTGATCTTCTGAAATCTTACTTTATACTCTTGCAGTCTCATTTGAGTGCCTTCTGCACAGTCAATAAGAAAATGCCTGTTTCGAATGGTTAGCGCCTGTGAAGTCATGTAACGGCCATGAGCCGGAACAGCGGCATTAGATCCAAGTATTGTGAGTTCAAAAGCCATAAAGGGAAATTTAAGCGTATCTTTTTACGATTAAAGCCCATAATTTAAAATGAAATATTTTAAATTATGGGCAAATGTCAGATTGTTTTCTTAAATATTATTCTTCGTCGCCTTCTTCCTCTGTCGCGCTGGCGTTACTTGAAAGTTCAGATCTGAGTGTTTGCATCATAATCCATTTCACAGCCTCGGGTGTGTTGTCTTTGATATCTAATACTGAGTCGAGACGGGAGATATTGATCAGCATTTTAACACTTGGATGTACAACTCCTGTAAGTACAAAAAGTCCCTCATCATCTGACCAAAGACGGTTTCCTGTCAATATAGCGCTTAATCCGGAAGAATCAACATACTTAACAATTTCCAAGTTAAGTATCAGATTACGAATACCCTGATTTTTAAGGACAACAAACTCTGACTTGAGATCTGGAGCTTTAACAGAATTAAGATTTTCTTCAGCCAATGTCATAATGGCATAGTCGTCTTGCTTTTCTACTGAATATTTCATGATTGGAAGTTTGAATAATTTATTTGTTACTGCCTTTTTGTCTGATCAAAACTGAACACAAGACAATAATATCTGTTCAGATATGCTATACAGCCACAAGCGCAAAAAAATCTTCATTATAAATAATATTCTGCTAAGATAAGCTTTTTAAACATCTTATCAAAAACGATTGGCATCATTTTGTTGTTAAAGAAAATAATAGTACTGCTAAAATTGGTTATTTATCATTTAATGATCTAAATCCTTCCCAATTAGAAAAAATATTCTTTAATTTACGCTATACTTTTTTCATTCATTTATTGCCGCACCGTATAAAAAATCTGTTGCTTTCTTTTAAATAGTACCCCTTTTATTAGGATACGTTTCAACAGTATAACAATACTTAATTCAATTTTGATTATGGCAGACAACCGTTTTTCACCCAAAGTTAAAGAGGTGATTTCTTACAGCCGAGAAGAGGCTTTACGCATGGGGCATGATTACATCGGCACTGAGCATTTATT
>JBIKQC010000372.1:0-5094 GCA_044349855.1 Saprospira sp. | reverse complement strand
ATTTAAACTATGCCTGGTCAATCGATTCCTTCTCGAAAATTGAAATTTTTGTCTGTAAAGGCAATGGCACTGCCGTAACCGGAGGCGGTAGCAATGGTCAAACTCAGGAAAACGGCGGTAAGCAGGAAACGACTCCCACTGAAAATGTAAATAACGGAATCAAGCCTTCTAATACACTGGGTGCATCTGTAGGAGGTGGCGGAGCCAATAAAAACGGCGATGTAATGTTGGTACAGCAGCTGCTCAACAAAGCAATTTCTGCCGGATTGACCGAAGATGGGAAAATTGGTCCTAAGACCATAGCGGCAATCAAAGAATTTCAACAGAAAAACTTTGGTTGGGCCGATGGACGTATTGATCCGGGCGGACAAAGCTGGGGCAAACTTTCAGAAAATCAGAATCCGATTGATCTTAAAGCACTGTATGATGAGATTTCAAAAATAATCGCAAAGATTGGTATTCAAAATATCATCAGCGGCAGTCTTACTGATGCACAGATAAAGTTGTTGAATCAGGCCCTCAATTTGGCCAAACAATGGCTTGTTTCTAAAATTGATGCACTGTTTTTGCCGCTCAAATCAGCAGTAGAAACTATTGTGCAACAGGCCGAGGCCTATTTGAAAAAACATGCTTCTGACAATTTTCCAAAATTTGACAATGCTGTAGGCTTGGATGTTCCAAAAATCTATCAGCAGACAAATACCAGCTGCAAGACAACTTCAGAGGAAATGGTCAATGCATTTTTCAAAAATAAAGGCATGAGCGGTTATGAGGTAGCACCTTTTAGCGGAGAAGGTTATGTTTCTATCGTAAAAGAAGACAAAACCAAAAAGAATGAAATTATAGGCACGGACGGAAAGTCTTATGACAGTCTTGAAAACAATGCACTGGATGTACAGGAAACTCAGGATGAAGCTATGGATTATGTAAACGAACATCTTGATTCAGGTATTCCGGTAGTTGTGGGTGTCGATCATACCTATAATGCGGTATTACCAAGCCAAAAAACGGCAGTTGGCAACGGCGGTTCCGATAAAGATGTGAGCGGTTACAATTCAGACAAAACAACCGACCACTTTATTGTTATCACAGGCAAAGGCTTCGATGCAGAAAAAAATCTGCCATATTATACTTATAACGATCCCGGATATAGAGACAAATCAGGCAATCTGAACAGATTGTATCCCAAAACAATTGATGGCAATACCTTTTGGGTAGATGAAGATGATTCATCATCAGCAACTGCGGAAGATGGTTCTGCACGCCGTTATGTTTTAAGTGCAGTCTGTAAATATAAAAACGGAAAATAATTTATGAATACAATGAATGCTTTATTGTTAACTGCCATCTTAGTCCTTGGCCTTTCCTGCTCCGGCGGAGAAGAAAATGCTGACAAAACCCCAAAAAAGGAAGAAACAACAGAAAATTCTACTGAGAAAAAGTCTGCTGAACTTCAGACCGGCTTTTGGGTCAATAAAAAAATGAGCAAAGGACTTCCCGATAATATTGAAAACAATTATATTCAATTAAAAAAAGAGGGCGATAATTGGTTGATCAGTATGTCCTGTGATATGGAAACTTTTGATGCCAAATTAGAGAAATCGGACAATTCTTTCAAAGCTAAGGGGTTAACAGCCAAATTGAATTCTGAGGCATTAGAAATCAATTTTTCTAATGATTTTGAATGTTCAGTAATAGAAAAGAAAGTAAGTTACATATTTGTGCCTGACTGCACAAAAAAGGAGCATTTATCAAATGTTGTCTATTTTTCCGGAAATTACAATTCCGATAAGGGAGAACTCATTCTGAGTGCCGATGGTGGAATAAAAGGCTGGAACAAGTACAAATCTTATCGTTTCAGCAATGTGGCAAACGCTCCAACTTTTGTAGTAACTGACGATAAAAACAAAGAAACAGCTTACATTATTGAAGCAAAAGATAAAAACTTCGAGCTTTATGAAGTTTTGAATCAGGAAGAAGCTTTCGACCTGGAGGCTGAGCTAAAAAAAGGTAAAAAAGTAATATCGCTAATCAGAAAATAGTTAAAGTCTGAATTTTACAAGTGGCTTTATTTGGATATTTTTCAAAGTCGCTTGTCAAATTTGTAAAAAATATTTAAATTGCCCGTTCAAAATAAATAAATCAATTACTATGGCAAACGAAACTTTAACAGAACAGCTTTCCAAACTGAAAGCAGCCCTGCTCAAATGGGATCAGGAGCTCGACAAATACATAGCTTGGGCAAAATCGAATGACGGTGTCATTTCGGCAACCGAGAAAAAAGAGATTGACAGACGCAAGGCTGATATCAAAGCAATTGAAGCAAGAATTGTACAGGTAGAAAAGGCAAAAGGCATTGCTTCCAAAGCTATCTCAGCCTCTGTCGGTAAAGGCGGTACCAACAAAAAAGAGGATGTGATTCTGGTGCAGACGCTGCTAAATAAATTTGGCTACGGCCTGGCCGTTGACGGCGATTGCGGCAAAAAGTCAATAACTGCCATTTCCGATTTTCAGGCCAAAAAAGTTGGTCTTGCCAAACCTGACGGCAGAATTGATCCTGGCGGAAAAACTTGGAATACACTCAATAACGGCGGTGCAATTACCAATAACACGGAAACAACCGAAACAACCGAAACAACCGATAACACTGGAACAACCGATAACACTGGAACAACCGATAACACTGGAACAACCGAGACAACTGAGACAACTGAGACAACTGAGACAACCGAAACCGTTAGTGTTAACAACGCCGGCGTAGTATCCGGCAAATATTTCAGCCATAAAGATGCCGACAAGGTAAAAATCAGCTATGGCGACAAGGCCATTAAACTGAATGCCGAAGCAGAACAGCTGTTAAAAAGTATACTGGCTTCTGCAGGCATGACTTCCGGATTTGTAACAAGCACACTGCGTACTTATGCCGATCAGGCACGTATCAATTACGAACAAAACAGTCCCGATCAGATAAAATCATGGTACGGTGCTGAGGTTTACGCTGTTTGGGCTAAATACAAAGCTGAGAAAAAATCTACAGCTGATTATGCAAAATACCTGGAAGAAAGAGATAAGAAAAGGGGTGCAGTAATCAGTAACCACATTCCAGGCTATGCCTTGGATGTTTCACCGCATGACAAGCGTTTCTCCGATGCCGCAGGCAATTTGGCCGGGAAAGGTTCGGGTGTGAGAAAAATACTTGTTGAAAAAGGATGCACACATACCGAATTCACATTTAAAGTGACTTAAAATTTTAAGCCGTTGCATTTTGCAACGGCTTTTTTTGTGTATTTTAATACTAATTTAACGTCGGGGCAATAGGTTTGACTGGAGCTAGTTTTATCTTTGCAATATATTAACCGATCGTTCAATTTTCGACAATAAACTTTTGATATTTTTTGATGTTTTCTCAACATAAGAATGATTGCTCTTATAACTTTTGATTGAAAAATATATTCATGAAAAATCTCTTATTAATACTGTTGTTATTTCCAATACAGCTGATTGCTCAAAAAGTCACATTGAGCGGCTATATTCGCGATGCCAACACAGGTGAAGATCTCATATATGCAACTGTCTATGCCAAAGAAGCTGCTGTTGGCGTTACCACAAACGAATATGGCTTTTATTCACTCAGCTTGGATAAGGGTACACACAGTCTTCAAGTAAATTACACCGGTTATTCTGTCAAAGAAATTTTTATTGATATGCAGAAAGACAGCACTTTAAACATTATACTTTCAAGTGGTGATCTGCAAATTGATACAGCCGTAATCGTTACTGCCAAGCGTAGCAATGCCAATGTGGAAGACACCAAAATGGGTACAATTGAGCTGCAGATGGATCAGATAAAAAAACTGCCCGTGCTCATGGGAGAAGTGGATATTTTAAAGACAATACAGCTGTTACCGGGCGTACAGTCTGCCGGTGAAGGGAATTCCGGATTTTTTGTTCGTGGCGGTGGTGTAGATCAGAATCTGATGTTATTGGACGAAGCAGTTGTTTACAATGCCGGTCACCTTCTGGGTTTTTTCTCGGTTTTTAATTCCGATGCCATCAAAAATACAACGCTTATCAAAGGCGGTATGCCGGCCAACTACGGCAGCAGACTCTCCTCAGTTATTGACGTTCAGATGAAAGATGGCAACAGCAAAAACTATACTTTGGAAGGCGGTATCGGGGCTATTTCTTCCAGACTGACCTTTCAGGGACCTATTGTAAAAGACCGTTCATCTTTTATGATTTCGGGCCGCAGAACCTATATATTTGATATTGCCGGACCATTTTTAAAAAATACAAATTTCGAAGGCACCAACTATTATTTTTATGATCTGAATATTAAGGCCAATTACAGAATCTCACAAAAGGACAGAATTTTTCTGAGCGGTTATTTCGGTCGCGACGTGCTGAACCTTAATAATCCGAAACGGGATCTCAATTTCAAACTGAATTGGGGCAATGCAACCGGAACACTTCGCTGGAATCACCTGTTCAGCGACAAATTATTCATGAACGCCATGTTCATTTTCAATGATTACGATTTCTCTACATCAGCTATTCAGGATCAGTTTTCATTAAAATTGGAATCGGGAATCAGGGACTGGGGCGGAAAAGTTTCCTTCAGCTACTATCCATCTCCAAAACATCAGATTAAATTTGGTGCAGATTATACCCACCATACTTTTACGCCAAATATCGCAAGAGCCACCTCGGGCAATGAGGCATTTATTATAGAACCTGCCAAAAAATTTGGACAGGAAAGCGGTCTTTACATTTTGGATGATTGGAGCATCAGCAAAAGATTCAGCATGAACATCGGCTTTAGAGCTTCCATGTTTCAACAGTTGGGTCCATATAAATCTGCTTTAGATTCCACTGAATACAATCCTTTCAGCGTAGTTAAAACCTATTGGGGTGCTGAGCCCAGATTTAGTTCAAAATTCAGCATTGACGATGTTTCTTCGTTGAAATTGGGCCTAACCCTAGGTAAACAATACATTCACCTGGTTTCCAATTCTGCTACTACCCTACCGACCGACCTTTGGGTGCCAAGTACTGAAACGGTAAAACCGCAGTGGGGAACGCAATATGCCTTGG
>JBIKQC010000025.1:0-18429 GCA_044349855.1 Saprospira sp. | reverse complement strand
GTCCATGAAACTGTCTTTCGCCCAAACCTGCTCCCAAAGATAAGCAGTTCTGTATCCATCGGCATTTGGCGGATTACCTGCACCGTTGTTATAACCGATATTGAATGGTAAATACCGGGTATTTTTCCCATCCAATTTTGTAGTCATATATGCTTCATCGCTGTCCACAGCAAAGTGAACCAATGCTCTTTTTTTGAATTGAAAGATCGGTTCAGTCGGATCCCGATCATAGACATACTGTTTTTTTGCATTGCTGACCGACTGCCCCGAAAATTTATTTTTCAGTTCTACTGTAGCAATTGGAAGACCATTGAGGGAAAGTACCAGGTCCAAAGAATTATTTCCTACCCGCTCATAGTACAGCTGTCTTGTAACCGACAAATGATTGCTTCTGTACAGTGTTTCTGCTTCAGGATTAAGACTGCTCTCGGGTTTGAAATAGGCTATGCGGAACTTAACGCCATAGTCGGTAAATCCCTTTCGGATAACGTCCAATACGCCGCGCAGGTCTATTTCTTTGATGAGTCGCTGTATCAGCTTTTTCTCTACATCATCTTTGTGTATCACTACAATTCTTTCCCATGCATTGGGTTGCGATGCTTTGATAAAAGCAATAATATATTTGGGAAACAATCCGAGCTGCTTATCATAATCTTCCGAATACCCCTGTGCATATCCGCCATGATCGAGCAGGGAAAGCTCTATTGCTGATTCGAATGTATGTTCTGTATGTATGCCTTTCGCCATTATTTTCTTAGTTACTTTCTTAGTTACTTTCTTAGTTACTTTTTCCATTTTTCCCTTTGTTTACGGGCTATTTACTTAGTTACCTTCTTAGTTACCTTCTTAGTCGTTTCTTAGTCGTTTAATAGTGAATTGCCTTTTTCAGTCGTACAGTATTTTTGGTTTCGGTCTTTTGGGTTTTCTTTTATGGTATATTCTATCCAATTCTGCACTAACAACGGTAAAACATGAGTGTTGAAATTTTTAGTTTGATTTGATATACCGATAAAACCTAAAACTTCTTCTCTTGATTTAGGTGTTTTACAGAAGTTTAATAACTCTATTACTTGTACACTTACTTGTGCACTTACTTGTACACTTACTTGGTCGTTACTTAGTCGTTACTTAGTCGGTATCGATTGCATTGCTTAGAATTGAAATATTGTATTATATTTCACTATAAAATGTCAGATTGCGTCTAAACTCCGTCTAAGTTGCGTCTAAGTTGCGTCTAAATTTATTGACAAAACTTATTGATTATAAATGATTTGTAATATTTTCCGTCTAAACTGCGTCTAAACTGCGTCTAAACTGCGTCTAAACTGCGTCTAAACTGCGTCTAAATTTCATACTTGTACCGCTAAATGCTAAAAATAGTACTCCTTACTCACCGCGTACATCCACCTTTCCCGTCACTACCTCACTGATCAATGCTGTCTTGTACTCTTTTAGAAGGTCGATTTCCTGTTGGGTTTTAAGTGTTAAAGTGTCAATTTCAGTTGTTTTATTTTTAATATGATTAACAATTTCTATTTGTTCAGTTATTGATGGAAAAGAAATTTTCATTCTTGAAAAATCACCCATTCCAATATTTGGTTGTCCAGTTTCTCTCATTTGAAAAAATATCTGTGATATTAAGTAATCGGAAGACATTACCCCAAAAATATAATCATCAATAATTTTTTTTGAATCATTTGAACTAAAATGACCAACACGGTAGTTTTGCAATAATGGCTCTGAAACTTTTCCAACACGTATAATCTTGCCAATAGTACCACCAGTTAAACACATTAAAATATCGTTTTCCTTTATAATAATTGAGCTAAATTCATCAAGTCTATTTGATGATATATAAGAACAATTAGAAATGTCTAAAAATCCATTTTTATGTAATTGTGTTATCTTAATAATTTTAATTCCGTTTTCTGTAAAGTCATAATTCATAAATTGGTGACCATGTCTAATATTTACCAACAAGTTAAATTTACCAACCTCCCAATGCTCAGGAATCTCCCCCAACCATTCCACGCCGGAATCTTTCATGGCTACAGTAGGGTCAAGTCCTTTGGTCACCGCCTGATTGGTCACTGCAACCCTTTCTTCTTCCAGTAAACGGATAAACTGCTCCTTTTTTGCAATTAAATCATCTATTTGGGTGGTCTTGCGGTCAAGGTAGTTGGCGATTGCTTCAATTTCTGTTTTACTTACTATTAAAAATGGTAAATCACTAAATACGGATGAACCTAAAGCATATCTTGTAATACCTCTTGCAGCTGTTGAAAAATATTGTGAACATAAATTTGATTTTAAAAACCAAAATAAATATCTACCAATATTTGATTCGCTATTTGATCTGAAAACTGTTAAATGATAACCACAAACTACGCCATTTAAGTCTTCTGTAACTATCGCAGGTACTCCAATATCATTAGGGTCTTCTGAATCTTTAGTTGCAATAACATCAAATTTTTGCAGTTGTAATCTATCTATTTGATTTGCAGAAGCGGTTGCACGCATGAAATTAATATTAGATGTAATTTTATCATTCTTGTAAACATCTACATAATTACACAATAATACCTCTGTTTCTCCTTCAATAGATTTTTTGTCAATATTGCTCGGAATTATATCAAAATTATATTTTAATGGTTTCACCTCCCAATGCTCAGGAATCTCCCCAATCCATTCAATTCCCGAGTCTTTATAGCTGTTGTAGCGCTTCATAATTAACCGATTATTGCTGTTAACAAACCATCTGTTTCCTGTTCCAAAGCGATAATATCTGCGCGTATTTCTTCCAGACTGCGCAGTGCTTTGTATTTGTAAAAATACTTGGTAAAATTAATTTCATAACCGATATTGGTTTTGGATTCATCCACCCAGGCATCGGGAACATGCGGTAATACCTCAGTTTGCATGTATTCCTGTACATCTGTCAGCAGGGGAATGTTTTCGGTATCGCGCAGGGAAGAATCTGCTTTTGGTTTTCCGTTTTTGTCTTTCAGTATTTCGCCTTTGGCATTGCGCTCGGGTCTTTCCACGGTTACTTTAGCATATCCGAATGCTTTATTTGGGAAGATTTTGCAGTATTCGCCATCTTTGAAATCGCCATACATGCGGGTTATTTCAGCAATATGCGCTTCCGACAGTTCATTGCGCTTATCACCCAGCGATTTGCTCATTTTTTTAAAGAAATCCACCGCATTGATCAGCTGTACCTTTCCCTTGCGTACCTTGGGTTTATGATTGGAAATAACCCAGATATAGGTGGAAATACCCGTGTTGTAAAAGAGTTGATTGGGTAAGGCTATCACCGCTTCGAGCAGGTCATTTTCAATGATCCACTGACGGATGCTGCTTTCGTTTTTAGTTTTGCTCGGAGAACCCGAAAAGAGGGGAGAACCGTTGAAAACAATTGCCAGTCTCGACCCGTCGGGTTTCATTTTGCTCATCAGGTGCATCAAAAAGAGGAAAGAACCGTCACTTACCGAGGGTAAACCCGCACCGAAACGCCCGCCATGACCCAAAAGCTCATGCTCATCCTTTACCTTTTTTGCGAATTTTTCCCATTTTACGCCAAAAGGTGGATTGGTAATGAGATAATCAAATTTTTCACCCGAAAGCTGATCTTCAGAAATGCTGTTTCCTTTTTTAATATTGGCGGCATTCTGTCCTTTTATCAGCAGATCGGATTTACAGATGGCATAAGATTCAGGATTCAGTTCCTGACCGAATACCTCCAAACGTGCATCGGGATTGAGTTCGTGCAGATATTCTTCTGCTACCGATAACATTCCTCCAGTACCCGCACAGCAATCATAAATGGTTTTTGTGATTCCTTTTTTGGTAAGAATCTCGCGGTCATTGAGGAAAAGAATATTGACCATCAGTTTTATTACCTCCCGCGGCGTAAAATGTTCCCCTGCGGTTTCATTGGAAATCTCTGCAAATTTACGGATGAGTTCTTCGAACATATAACCCATTTCCATGCTCGAAATACGCTCTGGATGCAGATCAATCTCCTGAAAACGCTTCACTACCATAAACAGCAGATTGGCATCATCCATTTTATTGATCTGATTTTCAAACTCAAACTGTTCAATGATTTCTCTGGCATCTTCCGAAAAACCATTGATATAATTTCTCAGATTTGCAGCTATATTTTCAGGATCTGCAATGAGTTTATTGAAATCGAAAGGACTTTTATTGTGAAAATTAAAACCTGAAGCTTTATTCAGGATTGGGTCCAGGTTCTGAATATTGGTAGTTTTCAGTTGTTCAAACTTTTTAAGAACCTCCGCTTTACTGTTTTGAAGTACAGAATCCAATCTTCGGAGCACTGTCAACGGTAAAATCACCTTTCCGTAGTCACTTTGTTTGTAATCGCCACGAAGCAGGTCTGCAATGGACCAGATAAAATTGGCTGATTCTTTTACGTTTTTCATTATAGCTATATATTGTTATTTGGATACCACCAGTTTAAGTGATTTTGATAATTCTGTTGCAATTTGATAGGATCTTGATGTGTATTCACTTGTCAGTCAATAAGATGTTGAATTATTGGCATGCTGTCATAAGATTACGCCATCTAATTTTAGTATTTAGTTTTTACAAATATAACAATCTAACTATGAAAGTAGTACAGGAAGTGGGAAAAACTAAAATTTGTGATTGGGGACTTGTACGATATATTAAAATCTGATATCTTACGTTCTAGATTGGAAGTATTTAACAGAGGGTGTTTTTGAAATAAGTAAAATATTATTAACCTATTAGTAATTAGTTGTATGAGTATATTATATAATGACATCTACGGTGATTTTGAAAACCCAAAAGTTGGAAACCCAAAAATAGAAAATGGTTTTATATCAATTGGAGAAACTAAGTATTTTTTAGGTTCAGTATTTAATATTAGACTATCAAAGGCTGACGATAATTTTATAAACTATAGTTATCCTATTTATAAGCTTGCTTTTTTGTTAGTTTATTTCTCAATTATTTGGACTTTTATGCATTTTTTTTGTAGTGAATGTATTGTAGAATTTTTTAATCCTGTTTTTGAAACATGGGCACTTAATGAAAAGGAAGATCGGATTGTGGGGACTATTAGGGCGTCAAAATTTTTGGAAAATTATTACCATATAATAAGTTTTATTTGTCTAATAGGTAGTTTTTTTGGTATTTTTGAAATAAAATTTAGATTTTTTGATTTTAGAAAAAGAAAACGATATTTATTGGAAATCAATAAAATTCAAGTATTTGTGTACTTTGATGATGCTTTGAGTGCTGACAATTACCTTGAATTACTGCTTCATGAAATTAGAGGTTCCCAAAAAACTTAGTAACAGGAATAGCAAAAATACCTATTGGTGTTTTTGAATCAACTATTTTATAGATTCTTTCGATTTTTTTAAATCGTCATAAAATTTTGTTTTGTATTCAGAATCTAAATTATCATACCACTCACTGAAGATCAATTTTTTAATATTACTGTCTTTGGGTAGTTTATTCAAAACGCTTTTTTTGGTTTCAAAGTCATAAATCGGATATTTTTTAGGGAATTCAAAAATCCCTATCAACACCTCAAGTTGTGCTTCATTAAGTTTTAAGGAGTTTTGAAAATATTTCTTGTTATTTTTTAAGGTTTTTATCAAATCATCGTTAGAAGTAATGGAACTGCAATCAATCGGAGACCCATTGCTGCATATATATTTAATGATTTTTCCATTTGGAATTGTATCTTCAGTTTTAGGTTCATGAACTTTTGGAATAGTATCCACAGTTTCATTCTTTGGGGATTCTATTCCTGGGTTGTTGCTGCAACTAAATAAAATAATAATAAAGAAATAAGTCATCAGGGTTATATAAATTCTCATATCAGTTTTTTTTAGTTATCCTAAAAATATTTTCAAACGAAGATATAAAATTAACTTATTAAAAAGGAACCGATTTGTTATGTTTTATAATGTATAAATATTTTATATCAAAGTAAGTCATATATAATAAAATAACACAGATCGATCGGAACTGTAGGTTGGAATGTACTGTTGTTCTTTATAATGTTATAAATTATTACTTAAATATAAATAATAACAAAATGAAGATCAAATATAACCGCGTATCGACCCTTTCTCAAACGGGGAATAGATTTGATAATGATACTGACAAGTATGACCTGATGCTCTTTGATAAGATTTCGGGTTCAGTTCCCTTTTTTGAACGTCCAAAAGGGATTGAACTGAAATCGATGATTGGAAAAGGAATGGTTACTGAATTGGTTGTGGAGGAGTTCAGTAGATTGGGAAGAAATACTGGTGATGTCATAAATACTTTAGATTACCTGGAAGAAAAGGAAATTAATGTATTTGTAAAAAACATTGGTTTACATTCTCGACCTACCAATACTAAAAATCCAATTTGGAAGATGATTTCATCCATTCTGTCATCATTGTACGAGATGGAGTTGTCGAACATAAAAGAACGTACTGAGGTAGGTAGAAAGATTTATGTTCAAAATGGAGGAATCCTTGGAAGGAAGATCGGTACCAATGAATCTGAAAGGGATTTTATGGAAAAACCAAAATCTAAGAAAATTCTGGAGTATCTCAAGAAGGAATATACCATCCGTGAAATCGCAACATTAAGTGATTCTTCATTGAATACTGTTATGAAAGTTAAGAAAATCGGAAAGAAGTTCAAGATCCTATGATTGTCAGTTTTACCAAAAAATGAAACCCCAAACTAAGTATAGGATGGGGTTTTTTGTTATTATTTCAACACATTTTGATTCTTCTTGGTTTTTATAGGTTTTTTTGTAAAATCCCCCCCAAAATCCCAAAGATCAAATTTTCTCATGTTTTCAGGATATTGAGTGTCAACACTTATCTCTTTTAAACCATAACTAATGGGTATCTTTTCTTTTGTGATGTGAACGAACCCTTTTTTAAATCGGTTATTCAAAATCCTTGTAAACCAGGGTTGTTTATATCCACTGGTTGTTTTTAGATATATATGGGAATGGATATTAGGTTTTTCTCCTTCGATGGTTAATAGATATCTGACTAATCTATTTTCTTTTAACAATTCTTCCATAATCCCAAAGGAATAGTTTTTCATACTGTTGTAAGAAACATATTCAAATATATCTGGATTAAACGTCACTGTTATGAAGAAATCATATTCGAATCCTCCAAAAAAATCAGATAAATTTTTTCTATAATCACTACTCCTTTTATTTGTGTTGATCTTTAGATCCTTTGGAAGTTTTTGTTTATTTCTGGAATTTTGTTTGTTTATCCTATTTTGTTCTCTTCTTACAATTTCTCTCTCTTCATCAGTTTTATACTTTACAGGTCTACCAACATTTTTTTTAATTTTTGTCATAATTGTTTTTGATTATTTATTTCATGTTATTGTATGATTTACTTACCTTTCTATTCTGTGTAAGTACTTTGTTTACTTAGTTTTTCATATATTATTGATGACTTAAATATATATAACCTGGTCAAGAAGAACTAAAAAACTAAAGAATAAATCATACCCTAATAAATATGGTCATTTTCATAATAGTAAATAGTAGAGAAATAAAAAATGAAAATATTTTTTTAAATTTTAGTCATCTTAACACCAAACGGGTATTTGCTGGAACTTTAATTCATATTTTTGGTTTTAAATATCGAAAAAGGTTGGTGACTTTCCTTAAAAGTTATGGGTCGAATAAACCTGGTAGTTGAAAATGAAGTCTTAGTAACACTGACTACATCTCAAAAGATGGTAACTACTTCCTCTCCAGTATACAGGACAACTGGCGTAACAATAAACGACAATTGATGTGAGGTGGGAAAATTTTCCTACCTTTTTTATTTAAAATATTTTTTTTTAAATATCAAAAAAGGTTGGTGACTTTCCTTAAAAGTTATGGGTTGAATACAAACCTGGTAGTTGAAAATGAAAGCACTGCTGAATACATCGTAAGATGGTAACTATCACCTCTCCAGTATATAGGGCAACTGGCGTAACAATAAACGACAATTGATGTGAGGTGGGAAATGTTTCCCACCTTTTTTTATTTAAAATATTTTTTTGCATTCCGCGGATAACTATCATTTGGCATCCTGAAACTGATAAAGGGTAAAAAAAAGATGAGATTTTTTGAATCTCATCTTATCATGTTCTATACCTAACCACTAATGTATGTCAAATCTATTTTTTTAAATTATTGTATGTTAGTTATTTATATATTAACTTTGGATGGTTTTCTAAACGCTCACCTCGGATGATCTTTTCTGCTATACCGGGAACGTACCATCAACTCATCTTTTGATAAAACAAAAAATTACCGGAACTTTAATTCATGTTTTTTGGTATTTAATAATGTCGAAGGTTGACGACTCCTTAAAAGTTTGGGTGTGACTCACTCGGTAGTTGAAAATGAAAGCACTGCTGAATACATTGTAAGATGGTAACTATCACCTCTCCAGTATATAGGGTAACTGGCGTAACAATAAACGATAATTGATGTGGGTGGGAAATTTTCCCGCCTTTTTTTTATTTAAAATATTTTTCCTTTTTACATTCCGCGGATAACTATCATATGGCAAACTTAAACTGATAAAGGGTAAAAAAAAAGATGAGATTTTTAGAATCTCATCTTATCATGTTCAATACCAAACCACTAATGTATGTCAAATCTATTTTTTTAAATGATTGTATGTTAGTTTTTTATCAGATCACTTAACTTTGGATACTTTTCTAAAGTCTCACCTCGGATGATCTTTTCTGCTAAACCAGGAACGTACAGTTTGTCAGTTATGTTTTTATCTTCAAAATTTTTCAAACCTTTGGTTAGATACAGGTATGTAAATGCATTTTTAGTCCCATCATAATGAGAATCATCATCATAAATTATCCAATCATTATTCTTAAAATGGATTCTTGTGTATAAAAGTTTACCCGTTTTAGTTTCATAAAAGATTGTTTCATAATTATCTGTAGTGATAACAAATCTGTTATCTGAAGAGAGTGAAACTTTTATATTGCTGTTTGGATCTAACTTCAACGTTGATACAATTTTTCCATTGTTTTCATAAATTGTTACATTTTCTGCTTGTTTATATAAAAACAATTTACTGTCTTCGCTAAATACAACTTTGTTATTGTATTCATTATAAATACTTCTTTTGAAAAGTAACTCACCATTTTCGAGATTGAAAATCCTGTATGTTGCGCTATCATAACGCGACAGATCTCTTTTATAGTCATATTTTGTTTTAAGAATAAAATATTTATTATCAGGACTATATGATATTTCGTAGGAATCATCACTGTTAAATGAACAGTTTTCTTGAAGTTCAATGCTATATAATTCGTTCAAACCATTAGATTCCAATAAACTGAAACTTTTTATATTGTCGGATCCTATTGCACTGTTTAGTGTCAATATTTGCTCACCATAATTGATGAAATATGCAATCATAGGTCTGTGAAATTTTGGAGTATTCCTAAATTTAACCAAATCATTTTCATAGTTGTACAAAATTATTTCACCATTGTCCAAACAAAGAAATTCCTTTTTTGACAGACTGTATTCTTCGAATTTAAAGAACTGGTCAAAGTTTTTTGAATAATACTCCACACTGTCTCGGATACTTGTAAGTTTTACCGATCCCCCTTCGATTTCTACAATATAACTCTCGTCATTTAGGATATACCTATAAACGTTTTTGGATAATTTATGCTTCAGTTTATTATTCTTAAAGTCATAAATATAAATATTTGTATGAAATTGATCGTCCATTGAACCAATTTTTATAAGAAGAAAATTTCCATAATAGGTGAAATTTGCACCGTTTACAACAGATTTCATTTTGTAATTTCGAAATTCATTACCAGTTGTGAGGTCATAAACCCTCACTATACTATCATCTGATGCAGTCAGTAAATATTTGCCATCTTGTGAGAAACTTGTAAAATTAACTTTAGAGTTATGTTTGAATGAGTGTATTTCTTTAGTCCCTGTTTCGAAAACCTTCACGCTACCGTCCTCGTAAATAGTTGAATAGTAGTTTCCAACAGGACTTTGAGGACCTGTTTCAAATTTTAACATAACTTCTTTCGAAGATGTTAGTTCTTTAAAATCTAAGGTTGAATAAATACTCAAAGAATCATTTTCAATTAACAATAGATTGTTTTTAGAATCAAACTGGTGATTGTAACTATTACTTTCAAATATTTTCTTATAACCACTTGTTTCATAAATGGTGTAATTGTTATCCCCTTTCGAAAGATTATTATATTCAGTTTCCAGGTACATCCCATTTGAAGTAAATTTGAGTTCATAGTAACTTCTACCATAATTGGTTTCAGTGTAAACCAATTTCATTGAATCCAGGCTATAAACTGATAATGTACTGTCAATATAGACCACTGCAAATTTTGAGTCATCAGACATAGATGCACCTACTGAGATAAACTGTGTACTCATTTTTGACATCAGCGTATATTCTTCATCGTTTTGTAGACCAATAACTTTTAGCAGTACAATTGATACGTCTTCATTGGAATAATCTGTTAAAATAAGTAGTTTCTCTCCAAGAGAGGCACTGACAGTGCACCCTTCCTGACTAAAAATTTCAAGGGGTTGATATTTATCTTTTTCAGCTTTTATGTAATTTTGGGTGGTCTTATCCAAAGTGTTGTATTGGGAGGTTAACTCTCCTAATAGGTTGTAAATAAATACTTTTCCCTCTTTAAAGGAACTGACAATAATGGACATACCATCTTTGCTGAAGTCTATGGAGCTAATCTCTACACCAGGTTTTATATTGAAAATCAACTCCCATTTATATATATCGAAAGTTTTTATGGTATTAGATTCTTCATCAACAAAAACTATTAAATTTCTATTTCTTATAACTTTTGACCTGTAAAGCGAAAGCGGTATCTCAATATTATATCTTTTAATTTCCTCAAAACTGTCAAAGTCTAGAGCTATAACTAACAATAAACCAGTTATTTCTGTTAGCAGAATGATTTGTTTTCCATCGCTGCTGAAATATCCTTGATATGGATCACCGACCGTCTTTCTATTTAGTTCTCTACCAGACAGTACATCATACAGTATGACAAATTCTCCAATAGATAATAAGTACTTCCCATCAGGACTAAATTCAAAAGATGAGATTGACGCATCTTTGGTTTGGGGAAACATCAGTCTGGTTTCCTGTGCTTTGATTTTTACTGATAAAATTATCAGTATTAAGAAAATCCATCTCATAATCTATTGTATTTTTACCATTATTGAATTTTATCCTTGCTATTTTCATTTTCTGACACAGGTGTTGTTGCAGGACCGTGATTTATCGCCAATAAATGCAAAAACACCTGTCGCATAAATTCTATTCTTACCTATAGAAACATTAAAACTTGCAACAGAACCAGTATACAGCATAATTTTATAATGCCTTGGTGAGCATTTCCAAATATTTATGATTTGAACTGCTAAACTGTTGTAACTAAATCCAATTGGATGAATACTATTATAAAGACAAATTTCCCCCGCAAAGAATGAATTTGTTAAGGTATCGCTATGGAAATGAACAATGCGGTCTGCTGGATCTATCGTTTTTTTACCATTTAAACTTTTTATACTCTGCCCTTTAAAACCATTAAACGTTTCATCATGTGAAAGTATATTGTAATGCAGCATATAATCACTATGGTGCTGCGCAGCAAGGGAACATGTAACGTTTGCTTTTACATGTCCAGAGTTATATTTATCACGCTCCTTATTGCATTTTTCCAAAATCAGGTCCTCTAAAAGTTTTTTATTGTAGTTTGATGGATTAAAGGTACTGTATCTCGTTATAGGATACACTAAGTATTTTGCGGTGCTGTTTATTGAATTATCCTGGCTCCAAAATTTTAATAATGTTAGAGAGTCAATGTTAAATAATATTTCAATACTTCCCTCCTTTAATGCATATTTATTGGAATCAACAAACTCAACCAACATATTGTCTTTTAGGTTTTTAACCAGAAATGTGGCAATCCTGCATTCATCCAACCGTAATGATACATTTTTAGCGATGTTATCAAACAGTAATTTTAAATAGTTGTTTATACGTTTTTTTTGAAGAAATTTTCTTCTCTCTTCAAAAGATGTGGCATTTCCGTATAGTGAACTTACCCCAGATTTATAATGGTCCTCGACCACAAGTTTTTCTTTTACAGTAGCTTGTGGATCGTAGTTTACGGAATATACTTTGATTTTAATTCCTTTTCCGAACATGAATTCGGTCATTTTATTGTAGGAATTAACGATAGAGTCGCTAAATTCTTTTACAATTCTGTCGAATTCGAGTTTAGCATTAGGGTTTGCACCCCAATTAATTCTAACCATATCTTTCGAAAATGGTAAATCATCAACACTAAATTGAATTTGGGCATTTACAAATCTGGGGTTCAGAATGGTTATGAAAAGAACCAAAACCATGATTATCCCTATGTTTTTTCTGTGTATTGACGAATTTGTCAACACGGTTTGAATAGCTCCCATGTCACTCAGATTTAGATGTAAAGAAAAATTAGTGAATAACCTCAGCGATTATTCAACCCAGAGAGTTGAAATGTTTATGTACATGAGAAACTGCTGTCATGTTAACTAAGACAGTCTTTTGAACCTAACTTAGGCGTTTATCGATGTAATGTTAAAATCTGCTGAATGTAAAATTATTCAATACATTGATATTTAAAATTGTGTGTTTTTTTTAACGTTGTGTTCACTGTTCTTTTTTTTTGATGCACCCTGCTCTGAGTATGCAGGTATTTTCCACAACTTCATAATTCAACTTGATAGTATGATCTAAAGTTCCTCTATAGGCCATGTTTTTCCGGAATAAATTTATATGCCAAATATTTACTATGGGCGGGAACTTAGTTTAGGGTTTATGTATTGGTCAAAATATGTTTTGGAGAAAATACCTTGTAACCTTTCAATTCAATCAACTTATGAGACTGCATGAATTAATGTTTTCAAGTGACGAAACCAACTTCGAGTTAGCTATGGCGTTGGCGAATTGTATAAGTGAAGAAGAGTTCAGGGATGAACTTAGGGAAATCTACAGAATAGCTAGAGAAGAACTAAGAAATGCGGATGAAAAAAGAAATATTCATTGGAATAGGTTCGTATCAGTGGTTTATAAACCTTTAAATCAGAGCTATATCTATTTTCAAAGCTTAGACCCGTATATGTTTTTTAGAATGTATAAGCATACAATACATCATGTTGACTTGTGTTGTAACCATTATGAGCGAGATAAATTCGTACTCAAACTTGAGGATTTTACAAAAGAAATGTTTGTAAAAATATTGATGGAGGGTGACAATAATCCTATGAAACCTGAGAACATAATAAAGTAATAATGATCGGCATAAGTCCACGGATTTAAAATCTGAATGAAATATTTTTCAACAAACAAAATCAAATATTTATGAAATTGATTGATTTCGTACTCTCTATTCTAATAGCAGATACAAATAAAAGGGAAATGGACTTATTTATTCCAGCTAAAGTCACCAGAGAATATATTGAGATTAGATACCATGATGGTGAGTTGGTCTTACTAGGACAAAATCGATGGTTTTGGGGTCTCTTGAGTTGTTTTACTGATACTGATTTACATGAAATGGCTAGTTTACAGGAAAATTTTGGAATTAAAATCAATGATTTTACTGAGTTAATTAACAATACACAAAGTGTAGATAACTTGGCAGTTTTAGTTTGTTTATTTTATAGACAGACAGGTATGGAAATCGATTTAGGTCAGAATATTTTAATAAATAATTTTTACGAAGTATCCCGTCAGTCAAGGAATGATTATATTTTTGATGGTATAATGAGTTTAAATGAAATCAAGAGATTATATCTAGAATTGTCAGGATTACAAATAGATGAACCTATAGAATTTGATCTTGATGAGGAATTCTATAAAACTATACACCTTGCAAGTGATTTTTCAAACTGTTTGTTTTCCGCAATTGTAGAAATAACTAACATACCATTATATGATGAATCTAAAATAAGAGAAATATTTAAAATTGTTCAAATTTTCAAAATAGATAATAAACAGAAAATGTTTTTATTTATGTTACTTATTATTGAATTTAAAATACAGTAATACAGTCTATTATGGTTTTAATAAAATAAAGTTAAATTACTTCACAATTGTTTTTTATTGATATTTTGTATTTATTTTTAAAAAAAATATAAAAAATTTGTTTTAAATTAAATAAATGTATTTACCTTTGTAATTAAATGATGAATTCAAAAGAAATATTGTTGCAATTATTTCAAATTGCATGATGGTTATTTGGTTCATAACTCCCGTTTTTACAGGATTTTGTGAATATGGGAGTAAATAAATAATACATACTATAAATTGCTGTATGTATTAATAGATAAACGTTTTATTTGAAATGATTTTCCACGAAATTTTTTCCCAGAAAATTTCTGAAAACAGGGGTCTGTTTGAAAACAGGGGTCTTATTCCTGAATTTTATTTAAAGAGAATGTCACCTCGTCCTCGTATGGGTCTTACATATAGGAGGGATGGGATACCAGGTACTCCTACCAGGGGGGACCCATGATAAGTTGATTCAAATTGTCACAATCGTTACCAGAGTTGAAAAAATCAGAATAATATGCTGAAAATGAATGTCTAAGGTAATGTTAATTGTAAAAATTGACTACATTTTGCATTTTTTTCCGCAATTGGGTAACATATTAGGTTGTGTAAAAATGAGTTATAGATTGATTGAAATCCTTTCATGGGAGAGGTAGGTATTGACACTGTCCTAAGAATAATCAGTATTATTGGGTACAATGAATCTCGGTATCCGATTAGAGTTCAATAACATAAAACTAAAATATCATGAATTGGGAAGTACTAAAAATATTACCAAGAGATCATTGAATAATAAATTGTCAGGTGAAAAGGTTAAAGAAAAATTTCCAGAACTAAGCAATGAAACTATCAATGAGATAATAGAAAATTTATTCATGCTTTCGGCATTGGCTTGTGACATTCTTCGCTCAGAACGTGAGGATTAGAATTTAAAGAAATGCTAACTAAATAAAATTATTTTTAAAATTTAAATCCACAATACAAAATGGTAAATATAAAATATTGTAAAAAAAGAAAATGTGCAGAAGTTTCTGAAGGTTCAAAAATTGTATGGAGTTATACCAGAGTGTCTACAAAAACACAATATGATAATAATGAGAGTATTGAAAATCAAAGAGAATCTATTGAAAAGTTTGCGGGAATAAATAACTATGAAATAGCTAGGGAATATGGAGGTACTTATGAAAGTGCTAGTGATGATGATTCTCGTGAAGAATTTTCAAAACTTATAAAAGATATTGAAAAAAGTAAAAAGAAACCCTTTGCAATATTGGTTTCAAAATTTAACAGGTTTTCAAGAACTGGAGGCTCCGCGGTAGGAATAGTGGATGAATTGTTAAAAAATATGGGAGTGCATCTCATAGAAACTTCAACAGGGTTAAGCACTTTAACCGATAGGGGATTATTGGAAGTGTCTATTACGCTCTTAAGAGCATGTTCTGAAAACAAAGATAGAACAGATATTACAGTGCCTGCGATGAAAAGAATGTTGAAAAAGGGAAAGATAATTGGTAAAGCACCTAGAGGTTATAATCATTTTGGTCAAAAAGTTAAAAATTATAAATTTAAACGTGATGAACAAATAATTGAAATTAATGAAGAAGGTCAAATCCTTAAAAAGGCTTGGGAATGGAAAATTGAAGGGGTTCAAGATTTTGAAATTATTAAAAAGCTAAATTTTTTTAATGTTTTAATGAGTAAACAGGCAATAAGTAGAATGTGGAGAAACCCATTTTACTGCGGGTTGCTTGATAATATACTTATAGATGATGTAGTTCAGGGTACTTGGGAACCAATCGTGTCAATTGAAAATTTTAATAGAGTAAATGACATGTTAATTGGAAAATCAAAAGGATATACCCAAGAAAAAATTAGAGAAGGTTTAGAATTAAGGTCATCGCTTTACTGTAAAATTTGTGAGTCAAAAATTACAGGATATTTTGCAAAAAAGAAATACCCTAATTACAAATGTCAGAACAGTAAGTGTAAATGCAAGGATATGAATGCTAGTAGCAGCACAAAATCCAAAGGCATAAATGACTTGTTTTTGGAACTTTTAAGCAATGTAAAGCTAAATCCATCTGTTTTAGAGCTTTATAAGGAGCAGGTAGGATTGATAATCAATTCTCGTGATCAAAATAAAGATATTGATAAAAAATTGATTGAAAATGAACTGGTAAAGGTTAAAAAAAGTCAAGAATTAGCGTTGAAATTGGTGTTGAATGGTACTATTAAGGAAGATGAATACTTAAAACAAAAAGCTGGTTTGGAAGTCCAAAATGAAAACTTTAATAAAAAATTGGAAGAACTCGATATTAAGTCAGCAGGTATTAAAAAGCAAACTCTTAGAAGTGAATTAATTGTCAACAATCTTAGTGATGTATGGAACAGATTATTAATCGCCGACAAACAACGTCTTCTACAGTTGGTATTCCCAAAAGGATTGAAGATTGAATCTGTTGAACGTCAATTTAGTTTCGGTGAGTTGAATTTTGTATTTTGTTTGAACTAGCTTTTTGTTGGTTTGAAAATATTAAGACCCATTGGTGCAAACTGATGGGTCTATTTTTATGGAATTAATTTTCGATAATTATTGTTGTATTACTTTGATTCTTGTGAATCCTTGTTTTAAAATTATATGCTATGGACATCAATAAATACCGCAAAGTTAGATCTGTCGAATTAAACCAACCTCAGACTAAAGAAGTATGGTTGTACACCAGAGTGTCGTCTAAGGGGCAATATGACAATAATGGGAGCATAGAAGAGCAGGTTGAGATCAATAAAAGATATGCTTTGAACAATGGGTATATTATTGCCAATACTTTCGGTGAGACTTATGAGAGTGCAAGCGGAGATTTTACCAGAAAAGAGTTTAGCAGATTGATGGAAACTGTTAAAAAAAGTCGTAAAAGACCTTTTGCGATTCTCATATCAAAAATAAACAGATTTTCAAGATCAGGTGGAAATGCCATTGGGTTAGTCGATGAATTAGTTAAAAATATAGGGGTTCACCTTATAGAAACAACTTCAGGAATGAATACTTTGACTGAGAGAGGATTGATTGAAGTGAATTATTCATTGCTTAAAGCTAAAATTGATAACATGGATAGACTGGACGTTACAGTTCCTGGTCTAAAGAGAGTTTTACAGAAAGGTAAACGCATTGGTAAAGCACCAAGGGGGTATGATCATTATGGACCCAAGGTCGGTGATTATAGATTCATTCAAAAAGAACAAAAACTTGTAATCAATGAGGAAGGTAAAATTTTGGCAATGGCATGGGATTGGAAAGTTGATGGTCTTCAGGATAGTGAAATTATAAGGAAGTTGGAAGGCTTAGGAGTTAAGATGCATAAACAAGCTCTGAGCAGAATGTGGAGAAATGTTTTTTATTGCGGCTACATCGATCATGGTTTATTGGATGAATTGGTCCCTGGTACTTGGGAGACGATTGTTTCAAAGGACATTTATGCAAAAGTGAACGAGTTGTTGAATGGTAAGAAAAGAAGCGGTTACAAGCAAATTAAAGAGACATCACACCTACCTTTAAAGACTATACTGAGATGCTTGCAGTGTGACTCAAAATATACAGGGTATTTGGCAAAGAAAAAGTACCCTTATTACAAATGTCAAAATATTAAATGTACTGGGAAGGATCTCAGTGCTGAAACAAGTCATAAGAGTATTGGTCTGCATGATTTATTTTTAACTGCGCTCAGGGGATTTAAGTTAGATCCTGCAACAGCTGCTTTGTTTAAGGAACACTTGTTGAAAAACTTAGCATCCTTAGAGCGGTTACAAGAAGTTAGAAACCAAAATATCAAAACGGAGTTGAGTCTGCTAATGGAAAATCAGAAAAAGGCACTTGCGTTTTTGATGAGTGGTACAATCGCCAATGATCAATTCAAAGTCCTCATGGATGAAACATTGCTTAAAATCAAAGATTATGAGCTTGAACTGGAGAATAGTGATTTAACAATATCGAACTCGTCAAAAAAGGTAAATTCTATTGCTGATTTTATACAAAACATCGATAAAATCTGGCATTCTGCAACTTTGTCTAATCAACACCGCATCCAAAAATTGATCTTTCCAGAGGGTTTATATGTAGACCATCAAAATAGGCAATATCGAACTAAAAAGATGAATGAGATTTTTAAGCAAACACTAGTATTGATGGGGGATGAGAGGGGCATAAAAAAAGACTCACCAGTAATATTTACTGATGAGTCATGTTTTG
>JBIKQC010000371.1:0-5103 GCA_044349855.1 Saprospira sp. | reverse complement strand
ATATTAAGTGTAAGGAAAGTTGTAGCTTTGCTCTGCTAATAGGCGCCGCAAATATTATTACACAAATATTAATTATAAACTATAAAAATTTTACTACTTATTATGAAACCAATCAACGATAGAGTCGTAATCAAAGCATCTCTTGCTGAGGAGACTACAAAAGGCGGTTTGTATCTTCCGGAAACTGCTAAAGAAAAACCACAACGCGGCGAAGTTATTGCGGTCGGACCGGGCAAAGACGATAAAAAAATGACCGTAAAAGTAGGCGATATGGTACTTTACGGAAAATATGCAGGTCAGGAAATCACTTTGGAAGGAACTGATTATCTGATTATGCGCGAAGATGATATTCTGGTAATTGTATAAAAAGGAACTAGGGGCTAGTGGCCAGTGATCAGTGGATTTCCTGATACCTGATACCTGATACTTGATTCATTATACCAAGTACTTTGTACACTCTACCCTCTACCAAATACCGACAGAAAATTTTTAAATCAAACCATCAAAATATTAAAAACTAACAATGGCAAAAAATATCAGCTTTCAATCTGAAGCCCGTGAAAAACTCCGTCAGGGGATTAATGCACTGGCAAATGCAGTAAAAGTAACATTGGGACCGAAAGGCCGTAATGTAGTTATTCAAAAAGCTTTCGGTGCTCCGCATATCACTAAAGACGGTGTAACGGTAGCTAAAGAAGTTGAATTGGAAGATGCAGTTGAGAACATGGGTGCTCAAATGGCAAAAGAAGTAGCTTCAAAAACTGCAGATGTAGCCGGTGACGGTACTACTACAGCAACTGTTTTGGCACAGGCTATCGTCAATTCCGGTATGAAACTCGTTGCTGCAGGTGCCAATCCAATGGACCTGAAACGCGGTATCGACAAGGCAGTAACTGAAGTTATCAAATCTCTTCATGCAATGAGCGAAATCATTGGTGATGATTTCTCTAAAATTGAGCAGATTGCAACAATTTCTGCAAACAATGACTACGAAATCGGTAAACTGATTGCCAATGCAATGCAGGAAGTTACCACAAACGGTGTAATTACTGTTGAAGAAGCAAAAGGCCGCGAAACTTATGTTGAGAAAGTGGTTGGTATGCAGTTCGACCGCGGTTACCTCTCTCCTTATTTTGTGACCAATGCTGAGGCAATGGAATGCGAATATGAGCATCCTTTGATCCTTATTCACGATAAAAAAATCACCAACGTTCAGCAGTTGATTCCTGTATTGGAAAAAGCTCATGGCACAGGCCGTCCGCTTTTGATTATTGCGGAAGATCTTGATGCACAGCCATTGAGTACATTGGTTGTAAACCGTATACGCCTCGGTCTGAAAGTAGTAGCTGTTAAAGCTCCTGGCTTCGGCGACCGCCGCAAAGCGATGTTGGAAGATATCGCTATCCTTACAGGTGGTACTGTTATCTCTGAAGAAACAGGTCACACTTTGGAAAATGTTCAATTGACAGATCTCGGTACCTGCGAGCGTCTGACTGTTGACAAAGACAACACAACGATCGTAAACGGTCAGGGTTCAGAAGAGAAAGTAGCTGCCCGCGTTGGTCAGATCAAAGCTCAAATCGAGAATACTTCTTCCGAATACGATAAAGAAAAATTGCAGGAGCGTTTGGCTAAATTGGCCGGTGGTGTTGCTGTTCTTTATATCGGTGCACCTACCGAAATGGAAATGAAAGAGAAAAAAGACCGTGTAGACGATGCTTTGCACGCTACCCGCGCTGCAGTTGAAGAAGGTATCGTACCGGGCGGCGGAGTTGCCCTTATTCGCTCTATCGATGCGCTTAACGGCATGATAGGTTTGAATGAAGACGAAACTGCCGGTATCCAAATCGTTCGCGTAGCTTTAGAATATCCACTTCGCGTTATCTCTGAAAACGCAGGTGTTGAAGGTTCAGTAGTAGTTTTGAAGGTTCGAGAAGGTAAAGGTGCTTTTGGTTACAATGCCCGCACTGAGGTTTATGAAGACCTTAAAGCTGCCGGTGTAATTGACCCTACCAAGGTAACCCGCGTTGCACTTGAAAATGCCGCTTCTATCGCTGGTATGGTACTTACAACTGAATGTGTCATCAGCGATATCAAAGAAGATGCTCCTGCAATGCCGGGCGGTATGCCAGGTGGCATGGGTGGCATGATGTAAGCTACAGCAAGATTAAAGATTAAAGAGGAAAGACCTTTAGGTTGAAGTTCTGAGCATTTCTTTGATCAGAATCTTTAGTTATATTAAATCCTTTTTAGCTTTTAGCTGATAATATTAAAAACGTCCGCAGGTTGCGGACGTTTTTTTTGTGCTCCAAAGGGACCTTTTCCTCTATTCCTGCTGGATAATTTGACCAAGACGTTTGACCAAGACGTTTACTAAGACGTTTGACTAAGACGTTTGACTAAGACGAATGCATTTGGGCTCGGCGCTGCTTCCAGCAACCTAAAGAGTTTGGAAAATTTTGACTCATCTCCAACCCCTTCTCTTCAAAAGAAGGCTTTTCAGCTCCTACGGAGCTTTCGGCTGGATTTGCCCAGCCACAGTTCACCCCTCTGGGGCTTTATTCACGCGTTCTTGCCTTTCGACTAAGAACAGGCCGTTCCGCCGGAGCTGAAACTCTATCAGGTTATTCTGCAAAGAATATTTAAAACTTTAGTTCTAAATATATTTGAATTGTCCCATCGGGGCGACCTGTCCTTAGGCATGAAATGCCGATTTGATCGAAGCTCCGTAGGAGTCCTATCAGAGAGATATCTTTGTTGCCAAAGGGCTTAGTAATCGATAGCTTGACGAAATAATAGTTCTTCGTTTGTTTAATCATTCAAAATCAAACAAGAACGCAATGTAAGTTGAACTTAAATTCCTATATTTGTGTAGATATAAGTAATATTTTCAAAGTTTTATTTGCAATCAAATATTTCAATTTGTAAGATCAATAAATATACAACTCAATATGAATAATATAGAGCTAAAACATGACTTAGTTAAGCTCATTATGGGATTAGAAGATACTCATATATTAGAACTTCTCAAAGGCATTATTATTGGAAGCCACAATAGCGACGAAGAAGAGGATTGGGCTAATAAATTGACAGTACAACAAAGACAGCAAATTGAATTGGGTAAACTCCAAATAAAAAATGGTGAGTTCACTTCACATGAGGATGTTGAAGCTGAGATCGATGCTTTATTGGAACAGAAACGTAAAAAATAATCTTAATGAAAGTTCATTGGTCTAATGCTGCAAAACAGGGATATGCAGAAACTATTGAATATCTTGAAGATAATTGGGGAAATGAGTCTGTAAATGAGTTACGAAAAAAAGTACTTAGCGCAGTAAAGTCGATACTTAAAATGCCTTATATCGGAGTGTATTCAAATGAATACAAAGCTCGTAAATTAGTTGTCGCCAAATATAATATAATCGTGTACCTCCATACAAATGAGGAAATTTATATAGTCGCTTTTATAGATGCCCGCTCCAATCATCCTTACTAATCTGTAATTTTAAAGCGCGAATTCCTTTATGCATGCTGCATAAAGGAATTTCTAGTTTGTGGATCCGTCCGTTTTGGATTTCTGAGTTTTCTGACATCTTTTCTAAGGTTCTTTTATTTTTTGTAAAATTCTACATGCAGTTCATTGTTAAACTTTAGTGCTAATGTTCAGGAAATTGAAAATCATTGCAACTTGTCTAAGTTTTTATTTGTTAATACAGACTAATCGAAAAAAGTTTATTATTACTGTATTTGAAAAATCACTCAGAAAATTCATAACAAATGAAAGATAAAATCGTACTCATCAGCGGTTCAAATTCAGGTATCGGAAAAGCTACTGCCATTGCGCTGGCTAAATCAGGGGCACAAATTGTCATGCAGTGCCGTAGTTTGGAACGCGGAGAAGTGGCAAGGCTGGAAATTATTAAGGAAAGCGGTAACAGCAATGTGGATCTGATGCTCTGTGATCTGTCTTCGCATGATTCCATCCGCAAATTCAATGAGGAATTTCGCCAGAAATACCAACATATTGATGTGCTGATCAATAATGCAGGCGGCATTTTCGGCAAAAAAGAAATGACTTCGGATAATCTGGAATATACCATTGGACTAAATCACATGGGTTATTTCCTGAATACGCACTATCTGCTTGATCTGCTTAAAGCCGGTGAAATGAAACGGATTGTGAATGTTTCCTCCCTGGCCCATAAATTTGTGATGCGCCTTGATTGGGACAATCTGCAGGGAGAAAAAAGCTACGGACAACTCTATCAGTATGGCCTCAGCAAATTGTTCAATATTCATTTTACAAAAGAACTGGCCCGCAGATATCAAGCTGATGGAATCACGGTTAATTGCCTGCATCCTGGCACTGTCAACACCGGCTTCGGAAACAGCGGCAGTAGCTTTTTCAAAAAACTGGTGGAATTGGGCAGAAGATTTTTGACACCGGCCGACAAAGGGGCGGCAACCTCGGTTTTTTTAGCTTCCGCTCCGGAGGTAAAAAACATCAGTGGCGAGTATTTCAGCAACAAAAAAATTGCCTCAATTTCCAAGATTGCCAAAAGTGATGAATATGCCCGAAAAATATGGGACAAAAGTCTGGAGTGGTCAAAAATTGAGGAATTTGGTGTAAAGTAATAAGCAAAATGGGCTATTTCGACACCACGCTTTTCCTTTTCAAAGAAGAAAAACAAGCGCTTAGTTTTCTTCCAAACTTTCATCAACAGCTTGAAAGTCTGAATATAACACCTGAACTTGAGGAGGGGACAATAATCGTTTTCAATGATCTCCGAAGCGGAGAAGAAATGGATTATATTGAATTGGAAAGTGACATTTCTGAATCTGAATTACTGCAATTGCTATGTTCCTGGAAAGGTTTGGGACTTCTCTCCTATCGGCATCCCGATTTTTCATTTCCTTTCAGTATAAATTATTTGAGTTGGGATGACAGCAGGATTCAGGGTTTTGACATCGGATTTTATAGCGGCGAATTTAAAAATAGCGAAAGCAGCGAAAAACAACAAAAAATGATAAAATCGATAATGGAGCTTGATGATTTTGAGGCCGTTGTGGGAGATATTGGCAATAGCTCAGTTGATTATATCA
>JBIKQC010000024.1:0-18451 GCA_044349855.1 Saprospira sp. | reverse complement strand
GTAATTTTTAGTTTTTTTAAATAAAATCAATACTTTTCAATATATTTCAACCCTTGATTCGCATATATATTTAATATATTTATTTGAGCGCTCTAAAATACTCTTCAACGAGATTCTTATAATAAGGTTTGAGTGAAGGCGAAACAGTTTTGAACATCTCAACCTGACCTTTGCGCTTTTTAAGATAGTCCTCCATAGCCGGCGGTATTTTAGGTTCGGTTTTTTTAGGTTGCTCAGCTTTTCGTTCATTGTCATACTCCCGTTCTTTCTCAGCTTTTTCATGCTCGAGCATCCTTGTGAGTATGTCCTGCTGACGTTTGTTCAGATCATTTGGCAGGCGCTTATTCACCAAATCGGTTTCTGTTTTGTCCATCTGGTCAATCATGTCCTGCAGTTCTTTTCCGCCGCCCTTGCCTTTTTCCTGACGTTCGCGTTTCATTTGCTGCATGGCCTTACGTATCGCAGCCTGTTTGGCAGCCATTTCGCCAAATTCTTTGCTGGAAGGACTTTTACCTCCCTTCATCTGCTGTTGCATCTGTTCAATTTGTTTATTGAGCTGATCCTGCAGTTGTTTCATTCCGCCCATTCCTGGTTTTGATCCGGGTTTTCCGGGCTTCTTGCCCTCGCCACCTTCACCGTCACCTGGCTTTTCACACATTTGCTGACCTGGCATCTGTTGAGCCATCTGTTGTTGCATCTGGTTCATTGATTCACTGAGCATAAGAGCCAAGTCATTGACATAGGTCATTGCAAACTGCTGTTGAACAGTAGCATTGAGTTTCTCTCGAGCTTCTAAATGCTCAATACTTTTGTTCAGTGATTTTTTAACATCGGCTACCTTTTCCGTAATAAAGCCCTGTAATTGGAACACTCTTTTTGCCAAAACATTGAGACTGTCTTCAATATGCCGAAAATCGTCTTTCAATTTAAACTGTTCACGCACCAATGACACATACATAGGTGTGTTTGGAACCGCACGGTTTACATCGTCAATCAGCTGTTCCTGGTCAAAAGAGAGATTCACCAAATTTTCAAGTAGTTGACGGATTGCTTTTACATCCTGTTCCATCTGTTCCATTTGGTTCATCTGCATCATCTGCTGCATCGACTTCGACATCTTTTTCATCTTATCTGAAGCATTTTTCTGCGATTTCGATGCCGACTTATTCTGCTTTTTCTGCAACTGTTGCTGAGAATTCTGCTGTTCTTCCTGAATTTCTTTTTCCTGTTGTTCCATATCCTTCGGATCCATTTCCATAGGTTGTTGCAGCTCTTCATTTTTCTTCTCGGCGTTATCCAGTTTTTCCTGAATTTTCTCAAACTCTTTGTTGAGTTGCTCTTGCTTTTTCTCGAGTTCTTTCTGTTTTTCGGCGTTTGTATTATTTTCGTTCTTCTCGGTTTCTTTACTCAATTCTTCCTGTTTTTTAGCCAATGAATCGAGTTGTTTCATGGCATCCAACATCTCCTTCTCTACCTCCATTTTCTTGAAGAGTTCCAACATGCGGTCCAATTCGGCCTTCATCTTTTCGTCATTCATTTCCATGTCTTTCATCTGCTCAAGCACCTCATCTTTATTGAGATTCTCAAGCATTTTCTCCATTTTCTCAAAAAGTTCTTTCATCTCGTCGGACATAACCTGTTCGAAAAGTTCTTCGAGCATTTTTTGTTTTTCGAGCATTTCCTCATCCACTTTTTGAAATTCCTCCTGATTTTTGAGATTTTCTTTAAAGTTTTCCTGAGCTTCTTTTATTTTCTCTTCAGCAGCTTTTTGCTGTTCAAGCAGCTTTTCAATTTCGCGACGATCCTGCCAATTGAGTTCATTTTTCTGCAAAACACCTTCTTTAGCTTTTTTCAAGGACTGTTGCAGTTTTTCCATTTCTTTCATGGCATTTTCAAGGTCGGACTTGATCTGCTCATTATTGTTCTGTTCTTTTTTCTCTACCTCATCCATTGTTGGCATCTGATAGTACATCATCGGTGTTTTGGATGATTTACTGCCCTGTACGCCGTCATTATCCCAAACCTGGAAGAAATAGCTGAATTTATCGCCGGCTTTCAATTCATAGCTGCGCATATTCAATGTATGCTCATAGGTGGTCTGTTTTCCAACGTTTATAGACATTGGCATTGTCTCCTGCTTCACTATTTTTCCTTCTCTTTCAATGGCATAATTGAGTGAAACATTGCGCACACCATAGTCGTCTGATGCTTCTCCGGCCAAATAAACAATGCGCTCATCGGTTGAGTCCTGAAATTTCTGGAGATCGATACTTGGATAAAGATCGGGAATAACGGTCAATGTATAAGTTACTGAATCCGCATTCGGTAAAATACTGTTGGAAATGAATATTTTATAAACACCATCCTGCATAACTTTTTTCTTCACAGTAAACATCTTCCGATCTGCACGGAGCGCCTGAAGGGCTTTTTCGTCGCCCGGAAAAAGTACAGAAAGCGCATCTGTATTATCTGCATCAAAAAGGAATTCAATATTGGTTCCCATTGGCAGAACCAAATCGCCTACATTACTCACATTTTCATTTTTGCGGCCGGTGTAGGCAGGATATTGCAGTTTGATGGCCAAATCCAAAATGTTTGGTTTTTCCATCACATCTATGTCGTACTTTTTAGAAGTAAAACCGTTGGCGCTGAGTTTAAATGACGCATCCTTCTGCATCTTGTAGAAGGTATATTTGTATTTGGTAGGGCTTACGCGCTCCAATTTGTATTTGTAATTATCGACCTCAATAAATACTTCTGAGGGCAGAGCGCCTTTGTCTTCTACATCTACTTCTATTGTAAAATCTTCGTACTGTACAACCTTAGTGTCTTTGTTTTTAACAGTAAAGGCAAAAAGTGCTTCGCGCTCATATTCTTTGTTGCTGTTCAAGATACGGTTGGTACTGTTTTCAATGATATTTGAAGAAAAAAGCAATACCATAAAAACAAAAAGCGGCGGAATGGCAAAACGCAGATATTTTCGGTTCTCACGAAGGTCGATTGCACTTTTGAAAGGGACCGGTTTCAGTTCCTCTGTTTTTTGATTGACAGCGGCAACCAGCAGTGCGCTGTTTTCGCTGTCAGACATGGTTTTCAGCTGTAGTACATTCAGCAGTTTGTCTTTTACATTTGTAAAATGTTCGCCGATAATCTGAGCGGCCTTTTCGTGTGAAATAATTTTACCCAAACGAAAATATTGTACAAGTGGCAGCACTACCCATCCACCCATTGCGGTTATAGCAGTTAGAATAAAGGAATAGTACAGTGACTTTCTGAAGCCAACAGAAGAAACAGAGGAAGTAAATACATAATGTTCCAACAGTACAAATGCCACCCACATTACACTAATGAGTGCAATACTGTGCAATCCGCCTCTGATGAGGTTATTGATATAATATTTCCGTATAAAGGCGTCGAGTTTCTCGATGAGGATATGATAATTGCTGTTTTGCATAGAGATGATTGTCAGAAACGAAATTCCGTGAAACGCAGGACCCTGCAACGAAATGAAATCAGATTTTCAGTTTAAAAGAACCTGAACCGATGAAATATTAATACGAAATAACGCCTGTTTTGTTCCTAATTGAAGGAAGTTTAACCCGGTCTTTTACATTAATAGTTTCCACAGCATAATAATAAGGCTTTTTTCCCAATGTTGAAAGCCCTTTTAGAAAACTTTAACGATCTTTAAACAGCAAGAGACAAAATATTCCTAAAGTTACCTAAACTTTTACAAAACCTTTGGAGTAAACTGTTTTATCTATCAATATGCCTTTTATATCGAAAGCCGTCGATTCCCCTTCCAACAGGCCGTTTTCATAATTGTAAATATAGCAGATTTCAGTGCTCTTCCAGTGATAATAAATGGATTTGCCATGTAATTTTCCATCCTTGAAAGAAATATTTGAGTATAAATTATCCTTGCGGTAAGTTTTTACACAACCGTCTTTTTCGGTATTTTCATAAACCGTGCGTGATTCTACAGAACCGTCTGTATAATTGTAAGCGAACCACTCTCCTATTTTTAGGCCATTTTTGTAGGTTCCCGACTCATTTTTTTTCAAAGGTTCACCTTCCGCTGTTCCATAGTAAGTGGTCCAATTCCCTTCCATTTTACCATCGATGAGCGCACCATCTGCATACAAAATATTATCAGTGTTATAAAATTTTTGGGAATCAGCTGATTTAGAATTTGCAATCATCTCAAGCGATTTCATGGCTGAGTTGTATATAATTTCTGCATATTCTTTAGAAGTACGGCCCAATTCCTCTTTGCTGTATTTTTTGAAATCTTTCAGATAAACCAGTGAATGATAATCCGTCTGCATGTTTTTGTCCAGAAAAAAGACATATTCCAAATCCTTTTTGAAATGGAAATAGTTGCAGTATTCAGATGTAAAATTCGGTTTCACCCAAACGGTCAGTTCTTCTCCGGCAAATTTTCCTTTGTAGGATTTTGTCAGTTTCAGGGTAAGTTTTGTGTCAAAATCAGGGATTTCTGTGTTTCCGGATCCGTAACCGAAGGTATGTTCCAATGCTTCTTTGGCTTTTGCTTCATATTCCGGCCTTTTGAAGGTCTCCAATTTTATCACTTTAGCGGAAAGTATAAAATCGAATGCCGCCATTTCGGTTATCTCCGCATTCCGCATACTCAATGTTTGACAGCCGCCGCAGGCGAAAAGTCCGGCAGGAATAAAGGAGATCAGTAAAAAGAAGAGTGAATTTCTCATAGCAGGTTGGTTTTAGCAGTTTCAGATAAATTTGCCCGATAGTTTTCTTCGGGGGATTTCTATAAGATGCCATTGAAAAGCAAATAGTTGCCCTGCAGTATGTTAATGATTTATTAATGCTCCTGATGATTTAATTCTATCAACAACAAAAAGTCAGCTTCAAAACAGAAACTGACTTATTAGGTTTCCTTGAGCAATCTCAATGCTTTTAAGTTAGCAATTAGGCTGCTAATGAGAAATCCCAAACCTATCAGTGGAAAGATGACAACAAAAAGCACAAAACTGGGAAAGGATCATATCAATTAAATCTATAAACTATGATCGCATTCCTTTCCGGCATAATCTGCTTGACTGTGCACTATATTTTCATCAGCTTCCGCAAAACACCATTTTTAGCATAATTTCCACAATCCAAGAACCAATTATGGAGTTACTACCCGTTTCTTGGATCGTGTATTCGGCACATTTGTAAGTATGGATCAGGTAAAGGTTCCCAGAAAAATGAGCATGCAATGGTTGACAGAAGGTGATGAGATAAAGGAAATCTATACCGCTGATTTTGTCTTTTCCTCAGCATTGCCTACTCTTTTAAAGAATTTGATCTTTTTTGGAATAAAAGTTAAAAAAACGCCCGAGCTTCCTTAGAAAACCGGGCGTTTATTGCAAAAGTTAGTATTTTCTTATTAAAGCAAATTTTTTATTTCCAACAAACTGTCAATGATAAAGTTAGGATGAGCTGATTGCAATTGTTCATAACTATGCGCCCCTGTAGTAATACCAATTGATAGACCGCATCCTGCATTTTTACCTTCTTCGATATCAATAATAGAATCGCCAACCTTGGCAACATCTGCTCCATGCTCTATACCTAATTGTGACATTGCAAGCAAAATCATATCTGGCTTCGGACGAGAAGCTTGTATCTGTGAGGCCGTGATCAGGGCATCAAATTCACGCCCTATCTGCCAGCCAAGTTTGCCCAATAATTTTTCTGCAGTTTCTTGATTGTAACCGGTATTCAGTACTACTTTTATGTCTCTTTCTTTCAAAAATTTAAAAAGCTCGATTGCACCTGGTTGCGGAAGAACAGCTAAATTTTGGTAAGCCTCATCAAGCAGCAGAACAAATTGATTATAAATTGCTTCTAATTCAGATTTTTCCAAATGTTTATCTTGCAGAATATCAACAATTGCCTGCATTTTTTCCTTGCCTGCGCCATGCTGCAATACCTCATCAAGACTCATTTCAAAGCCTGCTTCATTAATTGCCCGCTGAAGGGTTTTATAGACAACATTTTGTTCATCGACCGTTGTACCAGCCATATCGAACACGACCATTTTTATCATGAGAAAGTTTTTTTGGAAAAAGTCTATTGATAAATTTTTGAAATATTTGAATGAGAAAACCCAGGTGAGGCCGTCATTCCTTTGCCTCCAATTCCGGTAACAATATGTATTTTGTCATCAATATTCTGTTGAAAAATATCCTGCGTCTTACATTGCGAGTAAATTCCCAACCATTGATCGTCGATTTCCCAATGTTCCAAATTAAAAATTTTGGCTCCTTCATTTATAAAATAACGTGTAACCTCTTCGCGCAGATAAAAATCGATACCATCTTTTTGTTGCACATCAGCGTATTCATGTGAGTCGCCCAAAACAATACTTCCGTCTGCCTCTTGTTTAAACAAAATATGTACCCCCCATTTTTTCCAAAAACTATTTGAATCCTCTTTAGCTTTGATGCTTTTGTAGGAAGGGCATTCGTGAAAACTTTCGTAGCGGCGAATAGATAAACCCGTAAGAATATTGCCGGGAATACGGATGCTTTGCTGTGGCTTTAATCGCAACATTTGCAATTTCACCATTTCTATATCACTGCCATGAAAAAGTTCGGGAAAGAGCCATTCAAATTCAGCCCCGGAACAAACAATCGCTTTTTCGCCAACATATTTATTACCCTGTAAATCAGTTGCCCTACAATTTGCCCCTGCACTATCCAACTCTTTTATCAAAGTATTGGTAAATAAACTAAAATTTGGATGCTGCTTCAAATAGCTATGCACCCGATGAATCATCAGGCGGGGATTTACCGAAATTTCCTCCGGAAAAAACAATCCACCCTTGCAGTATCCGTCTACTAAGTTGGGATAACGTTCATAACAAGCATGCTGACTGAGCAATTGCGAAGGATAATCGTTTTGTTTATTGATATTTTGCAACTCTTCAATCAGTTGCAATTCTTCCTCATCAGAAGCTAAGTAAATGCTGCCATTGGGGCTGATACTTAGGTCGGATGCCGTTTGCAGCGATTTATAAATCTCTAAGCTTTTCCGGCCATATTGCTGCCATTTCAAGTTCATACCCGATGGCACTACCTGTCCAAAATTTCTTACTGTGGCAGATTGCGGCTGTTGATGACGTTCAAACAAGGCTACTTTCAGTCCTCTTTCGAGGGCATGATAGGCGTGAAAAGTACCAAGAATACCTCCACCAATAATCAACACGTCATAGCTGTTGCTATTATTCATATTCGTGGTTTAATTTTTTTGAAAAATACCAAAAGGCAAGTATGATTGTAATGATACCCAAAATTCCAACACAATAACTCATGTTAATAAAAAAATATTTCCAGTTGGCTGAAAATCCTATAAACTCTTTCCCAATGAGAATGATACAGCTTGCCAAATAGCCAATAAAATCGGAAAGGTAAATAAGATAGCCTACATTTCCTTTTATTCGAAAACTCGCTATAAATCGTTCAAAATAAAGACTTTGAAAAACAATATAAGTTGTATAAAGTCCTATACCGTGTAAAACGATACAAACAAAGGGACTCAACGCTCCGATGCTCAATAGGAAAGTTGCCAATAGCATGGTGACAAGCCCCAAAAGCATAATGAGATGAATAAGATAAAATGCCTGTTTGTTTTTTTGAATCAACACCATAAGCGAAAGTAACCCAAGCACAAATAAACCAATAGTTGTTTCTGTTTGCGTATAAATGCCGGTACTAGTGTCCATGCCAATGCTTCTGAAAATTTCGACCAAGAAGTTGTCTTTAATATCTCTACCTACCGTTAGCACCATATTGACAAATAAGATGGCAGATAAACCAAAGGCATAAGCCGAAAAAAGTTGCTTGCGCTGATGTTTGTCTAAGGGAACACGAGGGCTGCGCGAATTTTTATCATCTTCGCTCGGTGCGGGAATTTGTTCCAACATCCAAGCACTTATCAATACAAAAGGAATAAAAATGCAACCTACTGAAAAAGGCATCCAAAACTCTGGAATTTGCCAATCTTCTATAAGGTAGCGACCTATCGACTTCACAAAACCTGAGCTGACAATAAAACTGATGCTGAGAAAAGTGGCTAATACATCGGTTGCTCTTCGACCTTCAATATAGGTGAATACGATACCCCAAATAAACCCTAAGGGTAAACCATTAAAAAAAATCCAAATAAAATTATAGGGAAAGGGTGTAAGGGCAAAAAAGAGCAGCGCCAATTGGGAAATCCCAATAAGAGACAAGAGCATCCAAGCACGATTGCGTTGATTTAACTCAGATATAACTTTTATACCTATAAATTTTGCAGTCAAATAGCCCAACACCTGCATGACCACCAAAATGACTTTGTAATCTATACCAGCAAGTGTATATTCTTCAAAAGTACCTGCGCTCAAGGGTTTTCGGTAGGCATACATACATGAATAGGTGGCAAACGCCGCTATCATAGACCAAATTATCGTCAGCAACCTTGATTTCATAGAAATTATATTAGACAAATGATGTCTTAAAAATTATAAAGAAACAAGTTATAAATGAAATGCAAGCAAATGAAAATTAAATTATTATTAAGTTTTAGAGCGCATGTAATCTTCTTTATCAAAAAAACGCCCGAGCTTCCTTAGAAACTCGGGCGTTAACTTATAATGAATACCAACTCAAATTATTTCAATCTGTAGGTCAAATCTTCTTTTGAAGGATTCATCAACTCACTTGTTGGTTTTACTTCTTCTGATTTAGGTTCAACAGTACCACCATTTTGTTTGTGACCGTCACCATATAATTCACCCAAAATTGGCGCAATAGCCAAACCAACCAAACAGGTCAATTTGATAAGGATGTTCATTGAAGGGCCAGAAGTATCTTTGAAAGGATCTCCTACTGTATCACCAGTAACGGCAGCTTTATGCGCTTCAGAACCTTTATAAGTCATTTGACCGTTAATCATAACACCTGCTTCGAATGATTTCTTGGCATTATCCCAAGCACCACCAGCGTTATTTTGGAACAAAGCCCACAATACACCACTAACACAAACACCCGCCATATAGCTACCCAAAGCCTCAGGCCCCATAGCGAAACCGATAAGGATAGGAGTAACGATAGTGATAGCACCCGGCAACATCATTTCTTTCAATGCAGCATTTGTAGAAATCGCAACACATTTGTCATATTCAGGTTTACCTGTTCCATCCATAATACCCGGAATTTCGCGGAATTGACGACGCACCTCTTCTACCATTTCCATTGCTGCTTTACCTACAGAGCTCATCGCCAAGGCAGAGAAAACAACCGGAACCATACCACCTACAAATAAGGCAGCTAATACTTTTGCATCGAAAATATTAATACCATTAATGCCAGTGAAGGTTACATAGGCTGCAAACAAAGCTAAAGCTGTCAATGCAGCAGAAGCGATTGCAAAACCTTTTCCAATTGCTGCAGTTGTGTTACCTACAGAGTCCAAAATATCTGTTTTTTCACGAACTTCTTTAGGCAATTCGCTCATTTCCGCAATACCACCCGCATTATCCGCGATAGGACCGAAGGCATCAATAGCCAATTGCATCGCAGTTGTAGCCATCATCGCAGAAGCAGCAATTGCTACACCATAGAAACCGGCTAATTCATAAGTACCCCAAATAGCACCCGCAAAAATTAGGATAGGCAAGAACGTTGACATCATACCTAAAGATAAACCACCTATAATATTCGTACCCGCTCCGGTAGAAGATTTTTGAACGAGGTCTAAAACAGGTTTTTTACCCAATCCTGTATAGTATTCTGTAATCATCGAGATGAGTGCACCTACAGCCAAACCAATCAATACAGAGAAAAACACATTTAAAGAGCTGGTTTCCAAAGATCCAAATTCTCCTGCATGGAAAACTTTCATTTTAATTGTTTCCGGCAACATCCATTTGATCACGAAGAAAGAAGCAATCGCTGTCAAGATAACAGAAGACCAGTTACCCATATTCAATGCAGCCTGTACTTCTGCTTCTTTAGCTTTGCCATCGTCTTTGATACGAACAAAGAAAGTACCAATAATAGAGAAAATAATCCCCATTCCGGCAATCAAAATTGGCAATAAGATTGGGCCAAGACCACCGAATCCATCGGCTAAATCGACACCATTATCCCGAATTACATAGTTACCCAAAACCATTGCAGCCAAAACGGTAGCAACATAAGAACCGAACAAGTCGGCACCCATACCTGCAACGTCACCTACGTTATCACCTACGTTATCGGCAATAGTAGCAGGGTTGCGAGGATCATCTTCTGGGATACCTGCTTCTACCTTACCTACAAGGTCAGCTCCAACGTCCGCAGCTTTGGTATAAATACCACCACCGACACGAGCAAAAAGTGCGATAGATTCTGCACCCAAAGAGAAACCAGCAAGGGCTTCCAATACAATTGTCATCAATTCTCCGGCAGTATAGGCTTTTCCGCCAAATTCAGCATCAGCCCATACGCCACCCATAAACCAATAAAATAAGATAGCAAACAAAGCGCTCAAACCGAATACAGCCAAACCGGCTACACCCAAACCCATAACTGTACCTCCTTTGAAAGAGACATCAAGTGCTTTGGCAAGACTGGTACGAGCAGCCTGTGTGGTACGTACATTCGCCTTGGTAGCGATTCGCATACCAATATTTCCGGCAAGGGCTGAAAAGATAGCACCAATGACAAAAGCAACAACGATAAACCAGTGGGTTGTTTCTACGAAAGCAGAAAGTACGCCCAAGGCAATACCTGCGCCAATAACGAAAAAGAACAAAATGCGATATTCTGCCTTCAAGAAGGCCATTGCACCCTCTTGAATATATTTTGCGATAGTCGCCATTTTTTCTTCGCCTTCGTCTTGTTTACTTACCCATGAAGAGAGCACCGCCATATAAACAAGGGCAATGAGCCCAAATATAGGCAACAAATACACTAAAATTTCCATGTTTTCGTTGGTTTTTGATATTAAGGATTGTAAAATGTTTCTGATAGTAGAGTGCAGAGGACCTACAGTAATTTTAAATTATAGCTTTTTCCAATACCCAAAATTTAATTTTAAAAATTGGTACTCAATAATGATTTAATTTCAAAATGCTGTTTTTAACCTCTTCAGCCTAATAGCTTTGCTTAAAGCGAGCGCAAAGTAAAGGTTTTTTAGTTTCTTAACAAAATATTTAGGAAATGAAAAATGATTAATAACATCTTGTCTTATAATATTTAAAAAAATCCCCGACATTTGCCGGGGAAATAGACTAAAATTTAGTGCCAATATTTTTTGAATAATCTATTATTTTATAAAGTGATCTTTAAAATCAGATAAACCCAAAGTACTTAGCTTGCCCATACTCTCCTATTTTGAGCGTCTAACAAAAAAACTTTTCGGTTAATGGACAAAAACTAGGCTAAAAATGACTGAAAGTATTATTTATATTAACTTTTAGCCATTCTGCCCTCAGCTTTCAAAAGTCCATGCAATGATGAAACTAATAATGCATTGGCTTTTAGAACTTATACTTGTATTGCATCCAATCTTATGAGATGATTTTCAGACCCGTCAGCAGAACTGAATGGTTTTGCAAAGCAAAGGCGGAAAATTTTCTCCTGATTTGTTGAACTTGGTCCAAAAAAAATGGTCGGAAATTCTTTTTTAAAAAAATTAAGGCCGCTGTACTAAAGGGTTGCAGCAAGAAAATCGCTGCCAAGGCATGCGCAAATTGTAAAATAAAAATTACTCCAGTCCCATCAGCCAAATCAGCAGCATTTCGCCCTGTCCGATGTCGGCTTTTTCTTTGTAATACCAACGTGTAGTTGTTTCCAAATGCGTCTGTTCAGTGAGTAACTTCAGGCTAGGACAAATACCCTTGCATTCCAACAAATCTACAAATGCCAGTGTACCGCGGTAATCGACGATGCCGTCCTGCATACCATGTAAAAACAGCGCAGGGAACCGGTCCCGTTCATCAATGAGATGTTTTGGATTTGCCAGTTGAAAGGTAACCGATTCCGGTTCTCCTGCATAGGTACTCACCAATTTGCTTTTGGGCATCAGGTCGAGATCCAGTGGGCTGGCTATAGAGAAATATCCTTTCAGTAAATGCGGTTCAATGCCCAGGTTTAGCAGACGATTATTATCATAGGCCAATAAAGCTGCCAAATGTCCGCCGGCAGAGGTTCCGCCGATAATAATTTTTTTATTGCTTCCGGGGCTGATATCACAAATTTTTATGCCATGAATAATGGCCGAATCGATGTCGGCCTGCATATCCTCATAACAGAATTTGGGGCTGAGTCGGTAAGCAGGCATGACTACAGTATAACCATAAGAGGCAAGCATAGCCGCCAAAAAACGGTTCTGTTCCGGACTGCCGGTGCGCCATCCGCCTCCGTGAAAAAAGAAAATAACATCATTTGTTTTCCAAGTACTGTCCTGCGGTCGGCAGACAAGCATGTATTGTCTTTTATGAACGCCATAGCTTATTTCTTCAAATTCATAAGCCTTTATTTTCAATACTGCAAGTCTGAAAAAATGTCCCGGGAGTCTGACTGCCTCCCCAAAACGACCTTTTAGTCTTTCACGCGTATAATGAGAGCTGTCTTGCGCTGATAGGGCTATACTGATGCTAAAAATTAACAGGAAAATATTAAATAAAAATTTCATTGTTTTACTCTTTGGGTACACCCAAATTAGCAAAAACTATGCCTATTGATTGAATACTTATTTAATTATTGAATAGTTTCCATTTTCCCCTATTTTAATCCAAGGTAATGTCTTCCAACGCTCAAAATGTAAAAATACCTTACTAAGTGAGTCCCAAAAGTTACGATAAACTTTAAATCCGGGATTGGAATCAATAAACAGTTCAAGGTTGATTTGTCCAAAATGACAGGGATAGATGTGTACAGGGATCTGCTGCTGTCCCTGCATTTTGGCGTTTTCTACTATAGGATATATTATATCCATAATCTCGTTGGATAGGGCTATGCAGCCCGTACTCGTACAACTTCCGTGTATAAAAATATCTGAACCAGGACTAATTTTATCTCCCAAAATACGGTCTGCTTCATTCGGATAATCAAGCTTTAGCCCTTTATAGAATTGGTTATCGGGATCAAAACTTTCAACAAAATAGAAACCCTCGGGTATCTGCAAGTCACCTTCCTTTCTTTTTGGTCCCAATTCTCCGGATTTACCACAAATTTCATAAGATTTCAAAAAACTGAAGCGATGATCTTTCCTGGATTTTACCCATATTTCTAATTGCTGTTCTTTTTTGAATACCCTTATATATAGGTCTGTTTTTTCTGAATTAGGAATGATGCTGTCAGTCTCGATGACAGCAGAATTTGCCTGAATTGCAGCAGAATTAAGAATAAGCAACAAAAATAGTATTGGGATAAAAAGTCTCATACATTTGAAAATGTCAGATGAAATTAACAATTTTTCTATAAAGTAGTAAGTGTTTTCTATCGTTCACAAAATAAAAACTTTGAGATATAAATAATAATCGGCAGAATCATTAACTTGTAAAAAACAAGTTTAATTTTATAAAAATAGATTTATGCGCAATTCTATACTTATTCTAATTTTATTCAACTTTACAAAGGTAATTTCTGCCCAAATTAGCGATATGGAACTGCTTTACGAAGCGGAAAGAAAGGCTTTTCACAGTGGGCAGCAGGTTCCGGCAATTCAGGCACTGAATAATTACAACCTCAGCTATCAGCGCATGTACTGGGAGATAGATCCGGCCATTAATTACATAAAAGGATATGTGAGTTCCCATTTTCAGCCCAGTGCTGCCATGAATCAGATAGAGTTTGATATGTCCAATCAACTGACAGTTGACAGTATCGTTTACCACAATACACATCTCGGGTTTACACAAATTGCCGGAGATATTCTTCAGATCAATTTTCCCACTGCCGTTTCACAGCTAGATTCTCTCTGTATTTATTATCAGGGCGTTCCCGGATTTACCGGATTTGGCTCTTTTGTGCAGTCAACGCATGATACTGTTCCGATCATCTGGACCCTTTCAGAACCTTATGGAGCCAAAGATTGGTGGCCATGCAAACAGAATCTGCAGGACAAGGTGGATTCTATCGATGTTATTATCCGTTGTCCGCAGGGCAATCGCGCAGCAAGCAATGGTATTTTAGTATCGGAAACTGTGGCTGGTTCCGATAAAATTTTTCATTGGAAACACCGCTATCCAATCGCCACTTATTTGATCTGTCTGGCAGTAACAAACTACAGCGTGTATTCAGATTTTGTACCTTTTGGAGGAGATACAGTAGAAGTTCTTAATTATGTATATCCCGAGGATTTGGCTTTGGCACAGAGTTCCACACCAAATATTATCCCACAGATGCAGCTTTACGATACACTTTTTGGACTTTATCCTTTCCACCGCGAAAAATACGGTCATGCGCAAATGGGCTGGGGTGGCGGTATGGAACATCAGACCTTTACTTTTATGGGCGGCTGGAGCTATGAACTCATGGCACATGAGTTGGCGCATCAGTGGTTTGGCGACAAGGTGACCTGCGGCAGTTGGGAGGATATTTGGCTGAATGAAGGCTTTGCAACCTATCTTTCGGGTCTTTGTTACGAACATCTCGATCCTGTCTGGTGGATGCCCTTCAAAGAAGGCCGCATTAACAATATTACAAGTCAACCCAACGGTTCGGTTTTTTGCAGCGACACGACTGATATCGGACGGATTTTCAGCGGTAGGCTGACCTATGCCAAAGGCGGTATGATTCTGCATACACTTCGTTGGGTAATGGGCGACAGTGCTTTTTACAAGGGCGTCAGGGATTATCTTAATGATGCTTCCATTGCCTTTAATTTTGCCAAAACACCCCAATTTATAAGCCATATGGAACAGGCCTACGGACAGAGTCTTGCCTGGTATTTCAGCGATTGGTATTATGGTGAAGGCTATCCGAGTTATCAGATCAGCTGGTCGCAGGACGGTTCAAATCAGTTAAGTCTGACAGTTAATCAGACGCAATCCCATAGTTCTGTGCCGTTTTTCCAATTGCCTATTCCTATTCAGTTTAAAAATCAGACAGCCGATACTATTGTCGTTTTTCAACATGACTTTTCAGGGCAGAGCTTCACAGCAAACCTATCATTTCAAGCAGATTCTATCATTTTTGATCCTCAGCGTTGGATTATTTCAAAAGACAATGAGCTTTCAGGTATTAATGAAATGGCTGAAGTAGGCAGTATAAAAAACTATCCTAATCCCACTGCAGATGCTATCAATATTAGTTTTCCGGAACTTGGAGTGAAGGCAATTGTACAACTGACTGATGTTTATGGCCGCCTGATTATTTCAGAGGAAATTTTCAGCACTGGAAGCGTTTTCAGTCTTTCTGTCGATTATCTCGAAGAAGGTGTATATTTTTTGGTTATTAGTACCTCAAAAGAAAAAACAGCAACAAAGGTTGTCATTGCCAAATAATTACAAACTAGATTTTTAATTTACACGAAAAAACTAAGCCGATATAATTGTTCACATCGGCTTTTGATATTAGTCTGTTTGCTTAAAACTGAATAAATCAAAAGCTTTTATTTTTCAATCTGTTTCGCCAATTCTTTTACATACTCAACAGAAACCTCAGCAGCTTCGGCAATTTCTTCTGGGCTCAACTTAGCTTTTTTAATGAGGGCCAAAATCATTTCTTTTTTGGCTTTTCTTTCGCCGCGTTTTTCGCCGCGTTTTTCACCGCGTTTTTCACCACGTTTTTCGCCGACTTCCTCACCTTTTTTAAAAATATAGGTGTCTTCTATTTTAATTTCTATTGGCATAATCTTATCAAGAATTAATTTTAAAGATTCACTCAAGTTACGCAATTTCGCAAGAACTTCAAACTGACTAACAAATTTATCTAATGAAAAAGTTTCATTTGTAACAGATTGGGCTTTGTGAAGTACCTTTTCAATAACAGTTTCGGGGGAATTATTTTCAAAGTTTGCCAAAATTGTCAATAGCAATTCTTCAGGTTTTTCAGAATCTAAAAATGTTTTATAAGAAATATTCTGAATACTGAAAAGATGATAAGAAAATCTGTTATTTCCGTCTTCGTAGAGATTTTTCATTTGGGAATAGCCTTCTCCTATGTATATAACGATCTGCACAATCCTGATTTTGAATTTTCTAAGCATTAGCGCATGGTATTCGCACATCCTGTACAACATCTCTACATCATCTGCTCTTTGAATTTCAATATGCAGCAGAAAAACCTCATCCGAATCGGGTGCATGAACTTTTTTTAAAAAATCAGGAAAGCGTTCTATTGTCCTATGAAGTTCCAAATTAACATCCGAGACCTTTAATGGTCTGAAATGCAGTACCTGCTCACTCAGCGATAGGTACATTGCCTCTATATTCTCTTTAAAAATTTTATCGTAATGCTTTGCCATGGGATTTTGGGGTTAAAGACCACGAATATAATTCAAAAAAAGGAGATTGTCAAGACATAAAAACAAATAATTTGAATCTTTTTGTTTTTTAATAGAGGCTATAAACCAAAAAACTGCCGACATCCTTCCCGGATATCGGCAGTTTTTATTGGTTTATCACGAGATGTTATAAATAACGTCTTTACAATAACGTCTTTACAGCATACCCTTCACAATATCAATCGCCTGCTGCAATCCCTCCGGATTTTTACCGCCTGCAGTAGCGAAGAAAGGCTGACCGCCGCCACCGCCATTGATGGCTTTGGAGGCCTCGCGAATGAGCTGTCCGGCGTTGATGCCTTTGGCTTCCGACAATTCGCGGGTGAGATGGATGGTGAGTACTGCTTTGTCGGGACCGTCTGAGGCACCGAGCACCACCACAGCATTCGGATGAAGCTGTGTCAATTCGCTGCAAAGCTGTTTGGTCGCATCTTTGTCAGAAACAGCGATAACGGCACCTATAAATAGAATTTCGCCCATTTGAACTGCATTTTTCAACAGATTTTCTTTCTCGCCCTGTGCTTGTTTCAGAATCAGTTCCTCGATAGTTTTCTGCTGTTTTTTCTGCTCATCGAGCATATTGTCCAATGCCTTCAGCAAATCTTTAGGATTGCTGAATCGGGCACGAACTTCAGACAGTTCAAAACTTTCAACTCGCGACAGTTCTTCGGCTGCATCAGCTGTAACAGCCACAATTCGGCGTACACCGGCAGCGATAGAAGTCTCTTCCTTTATTTTCAACAATCCGATTGAACCGGTATTTTTTACATGACAGCCGCCGCAAAGTTCCTTGGAATATGAATCATCGAAAGTGATAACACGTACAGAATCGCCGTATTTCTCACCGAAAAGCATCATCGCGCCTGATTTTTTCGCTTCCTCAATCGGCAACCGACGCTGTTCCTTTAGTGCTATATTTTCACGGATTTTTTTATTCACAATGCGTTCTACTGCATCAATTTCCTCCTGAGTCATTTTGGCAAAATGCGAAAAGTCGAAACGCAAAAACTCATCATTGACCAAGGAACCTTTTTGCTGCACATGTGTGCCCAAAACCTGACGCAGCGCTGCGTGCAGGAGGTGCGTTGCTGAGTGGTTATTCTCGGTCAAACGGCGTTTTTCGGCGTTTACAACTGCTTTTACACTGCTGTCGGGATTAGCCGGAAGGGCAACACTGACACTGATGACAAGGTCATTTTCTTTGCGGGTGTCCACAATTTCAATTTTATCCTGACCGAACCAAGCAAAGCCGCAGTCGCCCACCTGTCCGCCACCTTCGGGATAGAAAGGAGTCTCTTCCAATACAAGGTGATAATAGGTCGTTTTCTTCTCCACTACCTTGCGGTAACGCAGCAGGCGGGTGGTATTGTCCAATTGGTCATAGCCTACAAAGCCGGTCGGATTGCCCGGAGCAACTTCTACCCAGTTTCCGGTTTCTTTTTCGGCATCTTCTTTTGAACGTCTTTTCTGTTCTGAAAGAGCAGTTTCAAAACCACGCTCATCCACCTCAAAGCCTTTTTCTTTTCCAATTAGCATCGTAAGGTCAATCGGAAAACCGAAGGTATCGTACAATTCAAAAGCTACGCGTCCGTCAAGGGTTTTGCCCGGAGTGGCCACCTCATCCAAACGGCGAAGACCGTTGGCAAGTGTTTTCAAAAAGGATTCTTCTTCACTTCTGATTACCTGAGCAATGAAGTTTTCCTGCGCTTTTACTTCCGGGAAGACGCCATCGAACATTTCGGCCACGATAGGCAGCAATTTGTACATCAAAGGTTCTTTGATACCCAAAAAACTGAAATAATATCGCACAGCGCGGCGAAGTACTCGGCGCACGACATAGCCTGCACCATTACTTGAAGGCAATTGTCCGTCGCCAATCACCAATGTCACCGCACGGATATGGTCGGCAATAACGCGCATCGCGATATCGCTTTTGGCATCT